>CANGNU010000060.1 GCA_947455365.1 Rickettsiales bacterium
CAATGGAATTTTTATTTAGCGCCACAGAACCGCGCCAAAAGCTAATTCCCGCATGATAAGCAATATTATTTTCATCAACTAAACAAAAAATTTCCCCATTTTCATCAATTAAAAAATGAGCACTAACTTGATGCTCTTCAAACTGGGAAATTGCGTGCTGGACTGAAACCGCCTCAACATGGTGCAGCACAATAAAATCAACCTTGCGCGGCGTTTCTAGTTTGGTAAAAAATTGCGTAAATTTTTTGTCGTTATTAATAATCACAGCTTAATTTAATTGATTTGAAAGAAAGACAAAGCTAGATGGCGCAATCATAAGTTTTTTGACATTAAAGTTTCAACCAATAACATTGCTGCCCCGAAACTTTTTACAAGTATTCGAAGAACTATATAAAGATTTATGACTAAAAAAGACAATACAAAAACCGTAGCAAAAACCGTGGCAAAAACCAGCAAAGAAACTGAAGCTTTAATGTTTCACATTCAAGGCCAGCCCGGAAAAGTTGCCATGCACGCAACCAAGCCGCTCAACACTCAACGAGATTTAGCTTTGGCTTATTCTCCGGGAGTTGCAGTGCCATGTTTAGAAATTGCCAAAAACCCTGACCTTGCTTACGACTACACTTCTAAAGGAAATTATGTTGCAGTTATTTCAAATGGCACGGCGGTATTGGGCCTTGGAAACCTTGGCGCTCTAGCGGGAAAGCCAGTTATGGAAGGAAAATCCGTCCTCTTCAAACGCTTCGCCGATATTGACTCGGTTGATATTGAAGTGGCTACTGAAGATGCCGATGAATTTATCAATGCGGTAAAATATTTAGGGCCAACTTGGGGTGGCATCAACCTAGAAGATATCAAGGCTCCAGAGTGTTTTATTATTGAAAGCAAATTACGAGAATTAATGGATATTCCCGTTTTTCATGATGACCAACACGGCACCGCAATTATCTCGGCAGCGGGCATTATCAACGCTTTGCACATTTCGGGCAAAAAATTTAAAGACATAAAAGTTGTGGTTAATGGCGCTGGCGCCGCAGGAATTGCCTGTCTAGAGCTTTTGAAAGCAATGGGTTTGCCGCACGATAACGCAATTTTATGCGACACTAAAGGCACCATTTACAAAGGCCGCACCGATGGCATGAACCAATGGAAAAGCGCCCACGCAGTTGACACTAAAGCGCGCTCGTTGGCAGAAGCAATGGCAGGCGCCGATGTCTTCTTAGGCCTTTCAGTTAAAGGCGCGGTAACGAAAGAGATGGTGAAATCTATGGCGAAAAATCCGGTAATTTTTGCCATGGCCAACCCAGACCCAGAAATTACGCCAGAAGAAGTTCATGCTACTCGCGATGATGCCATCGTTGCTACAGGCCGTAGTGATTACGAAAACCAAGTGAATAATGTAATGGGCTTCCCTTACATTTTCCGCGGCGCATTAGATGTTCGCGCTTCTACCATTAACGAAGAAATGAAAATTGCCGCAGCCCACGCCATTGCTGAATTGGCGCGTGAGCATGTTCCTGACGAAGTTATCAAAGCTTACGGCGGCCGCGACATGAAATTTGGCCAACATTATATTATTCCAACGCCATTTGACGCGCGATTAATTAGTGTGGTACCGCTTGCAGTGGCTAAGGCCGCGGTTGAAACCGGTGTTGCCCGCAAACCAATAACAGACTGGGACGCTTACAAAAAACAATTGCAAGCCCGCCGCGACCCTACAGTCAACAGCCTGAGCATGATTTTTGAAAAACTTGAACGCAAGCCGAAAAAAGTTATTTTTTCAGAAGGTGAGCAACCAGAAATTATCCGCGTGGCCGCAATGTGGCGCGATAACGGCTATGGCACGCCAATTCTTATCGGCAAAGAAAAACGCGTGTTAGAAAACATGAAAGAAGCCAATATTAATCCTGAAGGAATTCGCATTTATAACGCCTCAATTTCTGAAGCCAATAATAAATACGCCGATTACCTTTACAACAAACTGCAACGCAACGGCGTACTGCATTCTGACTGCTTGCGCATGGTAAAAAATGACCGCAATGTGTTTGCAGCGTCAATGTTGGCTTGTGGTGACGGTGACGCTTTGGTTACCGGCCTTACTCGCGGCTATCGCAAATCGCTTACCGATGTTTGGCAAGTGGTGAAGAATAAAAAAGACCAAATTGTGCTAGGAATTTCTATGATAATTTCAAAAGGTCGCACAATTTTTATTTCAGATACCGCCTGTTCTGAACTTTCATCTTCTGAACATTTAGTGCGTATTGCCGTGCAAACTGCAAAAAAAGTTCGTGGCATGGGATATGAACCAAGAGTAGCCTTTCTGTCATTTTCAAACTTTGGCAGCGCCTTAAAAACTGAATCTGCGCGCATTAAAAATGCGGTAGAAATTCTTGACGGCATGAAAGTTGATTTTGAATATGATGGCGAAATGACTGCCGATGTTGCGCTTAACATGGACAAAATGTCGCGCTATCCATTTTGTCGTTTAACTGCGCCCGCTAACATTTTAATTTGCCCCGGTTTACATTCAGCATCAATTGCGACAAAATTACTGGAAGAAGTGGGCAACTGCACGGTTGTAGGGCCAATCTTAGATGGTTTTGAGAAACCAGTGCAAATTGTTACAATGCGTTCGTCAATAAATGACATTTTAAATATGGCAGCAATTGCGGCGACTGAATAGTTGCTGGTTGCAAGTAATTTTCTATAATTAGTTGCGCTATGCAGCTAATTATATAACAGGCAAATATAGAAAATATGGCAGGTCCATCAGCTTCGCATTCAGCAGAACAAAGTTCGCTAATATCGCAGCAACTTCAAGATTCATCTCACAACCTTAACAGCAGCCATGCTGGCGCTAGTGCTGGTCATGGCCTATCTTCTAATGATGGGCATGGTGGCATGGCAAAAGTTGGCACGGAAATTGGCGGCAAAGTTGATGATCAACTTAATCTTCAAGCTGCAAATATTCAAATGGGACTGGAAGGCTCTGTCGATGCAGTGTTTGGAGCAATTAATCAACATCATGCCTTGGGAGATGTGGATTTTGATGGCGCAGTAGGACATCTTGCAGAAGTAAAAATAGAAGGTTCTTTAAGTGATATTCATTCAGCAAACCTTGGTACCGTAAATGCAGGAGCTCATCTAGTTGGCGTGCAGGGCGCTATGGAAATAAAAGAAGGCGCTGGATTCCCTGGTCTTGGTGCTGGTGGCGGCGGACATTAACATCCATTCTTAACTTAAAAATAGCGATCACTCAAGCAATAGTCGCTAATTAACTGCGCAAAATTTTCTGCAATTTGCTATAATCACTAACATCTTTCACTTTTCCAATTGCGGCAAATGTTGGCTGCGAGCCGCTAAATATCTGGCCCGCCAGCTTAGTTAAATCTTTCTTACTTACCTGTAAAACTTTTTCGCGAATTTCTTTGTCAGAAATAATTCGCTCATGCGCAAGAATATCGCCGCCCAATTTTTGCATTCTGCCACTGGTACTTTCTTTGGCCATTAGCAAGCTGGCTTCAAATTGGGTGCGGACGCGCAGCAATTCTTTATCAGAAATTTTCTCACAAACTTTTTTAATTTCAGAAGCGGTTGCAGCGAGTAATTCGTTGGTTTTTTCGGGCGTAGTGCCGGCGTAAATTCCAAAGACGCCAGAATCATGGTGTGTGTAATTGAAAGCATAGACCGAATAAGCAAGGCCGCGGTTTTCGCGCACTTCTTGAAATAAGCGCGACGACATTCCGCCACCAAGAATCATTGCTAAAATTTGCGCAGAATAGTTTTGTTCATCGCGGTAGGAGAAGCCTTTGAAGCCCATTACCAAATTAACTTGCTCAAGTTTTTTTTCTTTGCGAAATTCTCCGCCAGAATATTTTGCAGGCTCTGACGCCTTAATTTTAGCGGTTCCGAAGCCAGTGAAATATTTTTCTGTCCACTTGATTAAATCTTTCTGCTTAATATTTCCTGCGGCAACTACGGCCATATTTTTATAATTATATTGCTTGCCGATATAATCAACAAAATGCTCGCGGCCAAATTTTTTTATATTTTTGACAGGGCCAAGAATGCTTCTGCCAAGGGCTTGTTCTGGGTATGCCGCTTCTTGAAAATAATCGAAGACAATGTCATCTGGAGCGTCGTTGGTCATGGCAATTTCTTGCAAAATGACGCCGCGTTCTTTTTCTAACTCAACTCTGTCGAAGGTAGAATTTTGTAGAATGTCAGCGAGAAATTCGACGACAAATTCGGCGTGCTGTTTTAAAACTTTGGCGTAGTAAACGGTTTTCTCCTTAGAGGTGTAAGCGTTGATGCGACCGCCAATTCCTTCAAATTCTTCGGCAATTTGGCGGGCGCTGCGGGTTTTAGTGCCTTTGAAGGCCATGTGTTCTAAAAAATGCGAGATGCCGTTTATTTCAGGGGTTTCGTTGCGGCTTCCCGTATTAACAAAGACGCCGATCGAGACCGTTTCCACTTCTTTCATTTCGTCGACGGCAACACGCAGACCATTTTTTAGTGTGATTATTTCTTGTTTTGACATGGAATGTAATTATAATGATTTTTTTAAACTTTCCTTACAGCCAACATCATGCGCAACGCGCCGTTATTGTCAATTACTGACGCAACAATTTCTTTTGCTAAGAAGACTTTATTTGAAAATTTAAGTCTGAACATTTTTGCGCGCGATCGCGTTTGCTTGATTGGTAAAAACGGTGCGGGAAAAACCTCACTGATGAACGCCATTGCTGGCGCTATGGACTTTGACTGTGGCAAAAGATGGGTAATGCCAAAAGCAGTTATTGGTTATTTGACGCAAAGTGAATATATGCCGAAGGGGCTTACCGTTGTTGATTACATTATGGGCGAGCTGCAACTTGATGAACAAAAATCTTACCTTGTTGATATTGTCTGCGAAAATTTGCAAATTGACCAAAGCGCCCTCACCCATAATTTATCCGGCGGGCAAAAGCGGCGCGTGCATTTGGCGAAGGCTCTTGTGCTTGAACCCGATATTCTGCTGCTTGATGAACCAACTAACCATCTTGATTTAGCAATTATTGAATGGCTAGAAGAGTATCTGCAAAGCTACAACGGCGCGCTTTTGGTAATTAGTCATGATCGCAAATTTTTAGAAAAAGTTTCGAATAAAGTTTTTTGGCTAAGGGCTGGGGCCATTAAAATCAACCATGAAGGCTATAAAAATTTTGATGAATGGTCGCAAAATATTGCTGAACATGAAAAACGCGAATTGCTAAATTTGGAAAAAAAAGTTGGGCTGGAAAGTGGCTGGCTTCAAACAGGAGTAACGGGCCGGCGCAAAAGAAACATTGGCCGCTTGCACTATTTAGGCGAGTTGCGACAAAAATTAGCGGCACAACGCAAACTGGTGAATGCCAATAAAAATCAGATTAGCATTAGTGGCGATAATAAATTTGAAGATGATGCGCCGCAGGTGATTGCCTCGTTTAATAATGTTACGAAAGGTTTTGCGAAATTTAATGAAGGCTTGTCTGGCAAGGGTTTGCGGCAGTTAGAAAATTCTGCACTGGAATCTGCACAACCAGAAATAAAAAATCTTATCGAGAAATTTTCGCTAAAAATTTTGCGCGGCGAAAAAATTGGACTAATCGGAAAAAACGGCAGCGGCAAATCTACCTTCCTCAAAATGCTGGTTGGAGAAATTGCGCCAGACCAAGGCACTGTTAAACTAGCACGCGATTTACAATTCTCCTATTTTGACCAACAACGCAGCGCCATCAAACCAAAATCTTCCATTCAAGAAATTTTATGCGGCAGCGGCTCGGAATATGTTTCGCTGGGCAATGGCAAAACGCGACATATTTGCAGCTATCTCAAAGATTTTTTATTTGACCCGCAAGATACTAAAACCATGGCCGGAACCTTGTCTGGCGGGCAACAAAACCGTTTGCTGCTAGCAAAAACTTTGGCTAATCCGGGAAATTTTTTAATTCTTGATGAACCGACAAATGATTTAGACATGGATAGTTTAGACATGCTGCAAGATTATTTAGAGAGCTATCAAGGCACGCTGGTTGTGGTGTCGCACGATCGCGATTTTCTCGACAATGTTGCAACTAGCGTAATTGCCTTTGAAGGCGATGCGGTAATTACCACGCATTTGGGCGGTTATAGCGACTATATTGAATATAAAAATGCGCATATAAAAAAGCCTGAAACTAATCGCGAGAAAAATCTTGCGAAGGAG
>CANGNU010000061.1 GCA_947455365.1 Rickettsiales bacterium
AAGCTAGGAAAATTAGGCTTTGGAGAGCTTCATAAAAAATTAATTATCGCTTTAAATAAAGATATAGATTTGATTAATTTACAAATTGCGCCAACAGTTTTGCAAAAAGAAATTATCGCTAAAGGTAAATGTATTTTTTGTAATAATGTTTATGAAAAAGATAAATTTGAAATGTTAACTTTTTCTGCTTATCAAAAATTAAATGAAGGCAGAAAGCTGATAATTCAAGGCTTCGTTAATGACTTTAAAAAATCTTATGCAAATTGATGATATAATTTTAAACAAAGTTTCTAGTATTAAAAAATGCGTTGAGAGGGCCAAGCAAGAGCATCGCGAGGCTTGCGCAGTTGGTGTTAACGAATTTATGGAAAATTTTTCGCGACAAGATGCGGCGGTGTTAAATATTTTGCGCGCTTGTGAGCAGGCAATTGATTTAGCAAATCACATTGTTAGATTAAAAAATTTAGGTGTGCCCAATGAAGCGCGTGACAGTTTTGATTTTCTAGTAAAAGCAGAAGTTATTTCTGAAATGCTGGCAAAAAAATTGAAAGAAATGATTGGTTTTAGAAATATTGCGGTGCATGAATATGAAAGCGTGAATATTGCAATTGTGCAGGCGGTAATTTTGAAAGATATTGATGATTTATTGGAATTTTGCGCGGTGGTGTTGAGTTAATACCGTTTCCTATTTCAGCCGAAAAGCAGATCCCCACTTGCGTGAGAATGACAAGCTTTATATGCGTAGTTGTTGATGGAAAATGGTATAATTTTTGTACGAATAAAATTTACGAATAAAGCCAACTCAACTTCTTTTTATTCTCCACTTCAAATGCATTAATTTTATCGCTTTTTTTCAGTGTTAAGCCAATATCATCAAGGCCTTCAATCAGGCAATTTTTGCGGAAAGGGTCAACTTCAAACTTGTAGATTTTATTGCCCGCACGCACTTCTTGCGCAGGTAAATCAACGGTTACCGAGTTATTTTCATCTTTTGCAAATGTTAATAATTCTTCAACTTCATCATGCTTCAACACAAGGGGCAGTAGGCCATTCTTAAAGCAATTGTTGAAGAAAATATCGGCGAAAGATGAGGCAATAACACAATGAATGCCAAAATCGGTCAAGGCCCACGGGGCGTGTTCACGGCTAGAGCCGCAGCCAAAGTTATCTTTAGTAATTAGAATTTTTGCGTGTTTGTAAGCGGGCTTGTTTAGTACAAAACTGGCAATTTCTTTTTCTTGTAAATCAAAGCGCATTTCGTGGAATAAATTTTTGCCAAGACCGGTGCGTTTGATGGTTTTAAGAAATTGCTTGGGAATAATCATGTCGGTGTCGATGTTGATTAAGTCAAGCGGGGCGGCAGTTGCGGTCAGAGTTGTAAATTTTTGCATTTGTTTAAAGTATTTTTATTTCGATAAAATTATTTTTTTCGAAAGACTGTTAGGCCTTTTGGGCGTTGATGCAGTCTATTCTAATTTGCTCTCTTAAGGCGTCAAGGGAGGGAAATTTTTTTTCTGCGCGAATAAATTCTTGCAATTCAACGCGCATTTTTTTGCCGTAAAGCGAGCCGTGGATTTTTTCGTCGAAGTTGAAAATGTGAATTTCATAAAGAGGCTCTAGAACTTGCGGTGGCGAGGTTTGCGACACCGTTGGGCGCAGGCCAAAATTCATGATTGCGGCAAAGTTTTTTTGTAAATGCGGTAGAGAAACATCAACTTTATAAACACCAAATTTTGGTACAATAACCTGCGGTTTAGCCTTTAAATTAGCAGTGGGAAAGCCAATTGTGTTGCCAAGTTTTTTGCCATTAATTACAAATCCTTCAATAGCAAAATTTCTTCCTAAAATTTGATTCGCTTGGTTAATTTTTCCTTCTTGCAATAATTTTCTAATCAAGCTTGAAGAGAAAATTGTGTCTTGCTCACCTTGGGCTGCAATGTTGATAATATTGAATCCGTAGCGCACAGATGCTTCTTCTAACATCTGCAAATTTCCCTCACGATTTTTGCCAAAAATAAAATCATAACCAATTACTAAATATTTTACATTTAAGCCATCGACTAAAATTTTCTTAATAAATTCTTGCGCGCTAAGGTTTGCAAATTGGCGGTTAAATGGCAGAATTGCAGCGTTGTTAATTTTTTTTTCGCAAAAAATTTTTAGTTTTTGTGCTAAAGTTGTAATTCTGAAACCGCGCTTCATTTCTGGCTTGAAGAGGCATACGGGGTGAGGTTCAAAAGTTAAAATTGCGCTCTGTAAATTTTTTTCTTGGGCAATTTTTACAACTTCTGCCAATATTTTTTCATGGCCAAGATGGATGCCATCAAAGTTGCCAATAGTCAAAACTGACGCTTGCCTCTTCTTGTGCGAATGGTTTAAAATCTGTGCTAAATGGCGAATTAATTGCATTATTTGTGAAAAAACTTTTTTTAATTTTACTAAATTTTTTTGTAAAAATTTTTGGTATAAAAAATATTGTTGACCTTTCTGCGTTATGCCGCAAGGCTTTGATTGTTGCAGAAATTTTATTGTTAACAATAATTGCTTGTGTCAATTCTAGTCAAGCCGCCAATGGTTTCAAGCAAGATAATTCTAATTTTCTATCCACTCAGGCAGCAAGTGGTTTCAAGCATGGAATTTCAGTTTTTGGCAATTTAAAATATTCGACAAATTTCCAGAATTTTGATTATGTAAATCCAACTGCACCTAAGGGGGGAACGGTAAAGTTTGGTATGGAAGGAAGTTTTAATAGCCTCAATCCATTCATTCTCAAAGGCTTATCTGCCGCGGGTTTAGACTCAATTTATGATTCACTAACCGAAGGCGCCGACGATGAAATTGCTTCGCGCTACGGCTTAATTGCTGAATCGATGCAATTATCGTCCGATAAATTCTCGCTTTCATTTAAATTGCGCAAAGCTGCGCGCTGGCACGACTCTAGGCCAATCACCGCTGATGATATAATTTTTACTTTTAATAAATTATTAGAAGAAGGTCACCCATCTTACAAAATAGCTTATTCGCAGGTTTTGCGAGTCGAGAAAATTAACAACTATGAAGTAAAATTTATCTTCAAAACTAATCAAAGCCGAGACTTGCCACTATTGGTTGCAAGCATGAAAATTTTGCCAAAACATTATTATGAAGATGAAAAACATCAATTTAATCAAACGACACTTGAGCCGCCTTTAGGCTCTGGACCCTACAAAATAAAGAGCGTAGAGCAGGGTAAAAATATTTCTTATGAATTAGTCGAAAATTATTGGGGTCGCGAGCTGCCTGTTAACAAGGGTCGCAACAATTTTGCGCAAATTTCTTATGATTATTATCGTGATAGCAATGTGCTAATTGAGGCCTTCAAAGCAGGTAAATTTGATTTTCGTCAAGAAAATATTTCGCGCAATTGGTTTAATTCTTACAATATTGATAAAGTAAAAAATGGTGAAATTATTAAGCGCGAAATTAAGCACAGCCTGCCTACAGCCACCCAAACTTTTGCTTTAAATTTGCGCCGTGAAAAATTTCAAGATATAAATTTTCGCAAAGCTTTGACATATGCTTTCAATTTTGAATGGCTGCGCCAGCACATATTCTACGGGGCTTACCAGCGAACCGAAAGTTATTTTGCTAATTCAAATTTTGCTTATAATGCACAATTTTCTGTGCAAGAAAAGTCTGTACTAAAACCATTTCACCTTCCCAAGTCAGATTCTGCGGGCTTTGGCCGCGAAAATTTAATTATCGCAAAAAAAATTCTTGATGATGCGGGATATAAAATTATCGATGGAAAACTAATCAGCCCAACCACGCAAAATCCCGTCACCATTGAGTTTTTAGTTGATTCAAAAACTTTTGAAATGGTCATTGCGCCATTTGTAAAAAACTTGCACAAGCTTGGCATTACAGCAAAGACGCGCTTTGTCGAGGAAAATCAATATGAGGCGCGAGTGCGAAATTTTGATTATGATATTATTGTTGCGGTGTTTGGCCAATCGCTTATTCCCGGCAATGAGCTGCTGCGTTATTGGCATTCATCGCAGAAAACTATTAATGGTTCGCAAAATCTTGTAGGCCTTGATAATAAAGAGGTTGACGCCTTAATAGAAAAAATTACTAAATCGCAAAATGCTGCCGAGCTTACGCAATTGTGCCGCCAGCTTGATAAACATTTGCTGGAGAATTATTATACAATTCCGCAATGGCACAATGGAACTTACAGGGCGCTGTATCGCGACATTTTTGCTATGCCAAAAATTACGCCAAAATATTCGTTAGGCACTGATACTTGGTGGATAAGGAAATAGTGAGTGTGTCATTTTGAGCTAGAGCCCAAAGAATGTTGCACAAAGTTTGTTATTTTATTTTTTAAAATGTAAATAGATATATTCGTAATTATATGCGTGATCAATTCTATGTTTTTTAAAAAAATCAACTAAATCTTCAATGAAACGGATAAAAATTTTTACAAATTTACTTGCGCGGTTTGCACTTATGGTATTGGTGTTTTTGCCAAAATCAGGCATTGCGGTTGATATGAATTACGGCTCAAGTGGTGCGACAATAACCAATGATCTTGGTCAAACTATTATGGGCAATATTAGTGCCACTACTGGCATTTTACAAATTACAAATTCTGGAACAATAGTTGGTAATATTAATCTTGGAACGAATAATAACTCAAGTCTAACTCTGAGTGGCGGTTTGGTTACTGGTAATGTTACTTTGGGTGGCGCAACAACTCTTATTAACATTAATAGCGACAATTCTCTTAATGGCAATATTATTGCCTCTACCAATAGTCAAGGTATTGTTGCGGTAGGAAATGATTTAACATTTAATGGTAATATAGGTAGTTCGGGCGCAGAAATTGGCGGTTTCCTAACGATTGGTAATAGCGTTTTAACTTTAGGGTCTGGCAATGTTTATGTCACCGAAGCGCTTTTGGGTAGTTCTTCGGTTTTAAATTTGGGTTCTGGCATATTTACCGCTTCTGATGAATTAAAAGTTTCAGAGACTAGTACTTTAAATTTGGGCAATAACAATGATAGTAATGCGATTAACTGGATTCATATCACCAACACCCCATCTGTTAATTTAGGTAGCGGAGTGCATGCTATTGAAGGAATATTTAGTGACCAATCTGCTGATACGATAACAAATTTTGGTGTTACTATAGCGGATGCACAAACCGCCGGCAAACTTAAAACAGACGGTGTTATTACAATTGTGGGCCATGCAAACCTTAATGTGAATTTTGCAACCTCTACTTACATTGGCGCAAGTGGCGCAAGTCAAACCATTCTTTCTGGTGCTGCAGGCTCATCTTTTAGCGTTATTGCTGCCAACAATATTAGTGTTAATGGCGTCGCTTCAAATCGCTCTGGACTTATAACCTTCACTACCACAAAAGTTGGAGATGATCTTGTGTTAACCGAAACGCGCGACAGTTCAAGCTATGCCCCGACAGATGGCTCTACGCAAGGCGTCTTTTCGGCAATAGCCAATCTTAACAATCCAACTGGCGGATTAATGACGGTGGTGAATTATTTAACAAACACTAATAATGTCAGCAACTCTGATCGCGATAAAACAATTGAAACTTTATCTACTAATAATACAGGTGTAAATCAGGCCACTTACGGCTCTGTAAGTAATGTTATTGCTACAATAGAAGGTCGTGTTGATGCAAGCGTTCACAATTCATTTGCTACAGATCGCCTTAGCTCAAAAATGAAAGAGGGAAATTATTTACTGGCCGCCAAAAAAACCAATAGCGCAACAGACGCTTCTTATGATAATAATTCTGCACAAAAAAATAACGGCGTTTGGGCGCAAGTTTTAGGTTCGTCAGCCAAACAGCAAAATAAAGACGGTTTTAATGGCTACAACTCAAAAACCAAAGGCCTTTCTTTTGGTGCTGATACCAAAATAGATAAAGATACTGTAGTTGGTATTGGATTAGGAATTTCTAACACCAACATTTATGCTAGCACTAATCTTAAAAAAACCAATCTTGCCAGTTATCAATTAAATTTTTATGGTAGCAAGAATTTTGACGGATATTTTATTGATGCTTTTGTTGCTGCAGCCTACAACCAATATGATTCAAATCGTACTGTAGCATTGACATCACAAACTGCTCATTCTCAATATAATGGACAAACTTATTCTGCTAAAATTAAAGCTAGCACTATCAAAGAATTGGGTGGTAAGTTTGAATTAT
>CANGNU010000062.1 GCA_947455365.1 Rickettsiales bacterium
AACGTGACCTAGTTTTGATACAGTCGCTGCAAAATAATTCTGCCGATATTTTTTCAAAATGTTTCCCCTCTAGTAACGCCAATTCAAGAAATTTCGCAGAATTTGTAGGCCAACTTCGCCACTTTTTTCTGGGTGAAATTGAATGCCGACAATATTCTTTTTTGCAATCACCGCATTAAGCTTGATGCCATATTCCACCTGCGCCAAGACATTGCCTTCATTTTGACAAACAAAGTGAAAACTATTAGCAAAATAAACATGATCACCGTTTTTTATCTGCTTAAGAATTGCATGAGATGCCTGTTCAGGCCTTAGAGCCAACTCATTCCAGCCCATATGCGGAATTTTTAAACCAGCCGTAGTTTCAATTTTTATCACCTTACCATCAATGAAGCCAAGGCCTTTATTCTCGCCATTTTCATAGCCTAATGAAGCAAAAACTTGCATGCCAACGCAAATTCCCAGCAGTGGTTTTTGTTCAATCATTGCATGTTTATGCAGCGCGGCGCTTAGGCCTTCAACGGCTTTCAAGCCTTGCATGCAATCGGCAAAAGCGCCAACTCCGGGCAAAATTAAATGAGTTGCGGTTTTGACAATTTCAGGACGATCAGAAATAACAATCTCGTGGCCCGCCTGCAAAGAGGCAAGGGCATTAGCCACCGATTGTAAATTTCCCGATCCGTAATCAATTATAACAATTTTCATGATATTTAAATTGGCGTTGCGCCTTGTGATAGCTCGCTTGAGCTAGAATATAATTCAATTTTAAGAATATACAAGAGACTAAACTGTAAAATAAGGCTCGCTCTTCTGTCCTCTAAGCGCCTCACCATAGCTTTTGGGATCAATAATTGCTTCGCTAAATTCATCAAAACTTAAATTGGGGTAATTATGATGCAAAATTTTCATTGCTTTAATTCGCGCTTCCGCCCTGCTATTTGCAAGCACGAGACCAATTGTTTTATAGCCTTTTTTATGAAGAAATTCGTTAAATAAACGATTAGCATTATAAGCAATTAGCAGCAAAAATGTTGTTTGCAAAAATGCAATATCGAAGGTTGATAAAACGCCCAAATTGCCCAAAATAGAAAAGCTGTAATCAACCGCCAGCACTATTGCGGCGACATGCCACATGCGATGAAAAACAAACCACAAAGCACTCAAAAAAAACGCCACAAAAGAGAAGCCCTCTTGCAACAACATAATGTCTTCAATTTTGTTATTTTTGTCTTTTTTGATTAAAGCGTCGTAGAGTTTCATGCTTTAGAAAGAAGTGATGGAACCAGTATGGAGGCGGGCGCAAAGGCTTTCACCTAAGCGCCCGATTTTATTTTATGCACCTAAAGCTTTTTTTGCCTTAGCAACAATTTCGTTGAAAACTTCTGGTTGTTTCACAGCTAAATCGGCCAAAACCTTACGGTCAAGGTCAATGTTAGCAAGCTTCAAACCATTAATAAATTTTGAGTAAATTAAACCTTGCGCACGCACAGCAGCATTGATACGCTGAATCCACAATGCGCGAAAATCGCGTTTACGAACTTTACGGTCACGGTATGAATATTGTAAGGCTTTTTCAACCTTTTCAATTGCAACGCGGAAACAATTTTTGGCGCGGCCACGATAGCCTTTTGCCATTTTTAAAATTTTCTTGTGTCTTGCTCTTTTAGTGACACCTCTTTTTACACGACTCATATGATTTTTGATTATTTTCCCATAGCGGGAAAGTTAATATAAATTAGCTAGGAATTAATTAAGACCGTTAGGAAGCTTAAACTTCATCACGCTATGTGTGAAGCCTTCTGCAAGCACTGCAGATTTACGCAAATTACGAATGCGTTTTTGACTTTTTTTACCCAAGTTGTGTCTTTTTCCTGCCTGTTTATGCACAATTTTACCTGTGCCAGTAATCTTGAATCGCTTCTTGGCAGAGCTGTTTGTTTTTACTTTTGGCATATCATTTTTATAATTAAAGTTATTAAATTTTTACGCTGCACACGCAGCGGTCTTGCATTGCAAGACATGCCACCGAACCATTAAAAGAACAGAATTCTTAGAATAATTGTGGCATAAGCAAACTCAAAGGTAGAAAGCCGTAACCCTTGAATTTATTGGCTTCACGAGGAAACCGACCGCAAAAAATGGTGGGACAGGTAGGGATCGAACCTACGACCAAGACGTTATGAGCATCCTGCTCTAACCGCTGAGCTACTATCCCAAAATAATTTGGGGAGGGGCAGTTTAGGGGGGTTCACAATAATTTGCAAGGAAGTATTGCGCGCTACTTCCCTTTAGTCACCGCCACCAAAGCAGGGCGAATTAACCGCTCGCCAATTGTGTAACCAGCTTGCACCACTTGCACCACCGTGCCTTCTTCCGCGTCACCATCAACTTGAGCAATGGCTTCATGAAAATTATGGTCAAATTTTTGATTTAGTGGAAAAACGCGGCGAATTTGGTTTTTTTCTAGCACCTTAATCAGCTCTTTTTTAGTCATTTCAACAGCGTCGGCGAAGTGCTTTACATCTGCATCGGCGGCAATTTTTTCTTGCGGCGCGTTATCGCAGGCAAGGAAGAAATTTTCTACCACCACCACTAAATCAGAGGCAAAATTAGACACCGCATATTTGCTGGTTTTTTCAAGCTCTTCACGAGAACGGCGGCGCGTGTTTTCAAGCTCGGCAAAGGCGCGCAAGAGCTTGTCGTTACTGTCGCTGGCTTTCGCTTCAGCTTCTGCCACTTTTGCTTCTAGCTCAGCAACTTTTTGCTGCAAAATTTCTTCTGCCGACAAGGCTTGCGGCGCTTCATTTGCTGGCATTTCTGCAGAATTTTCTGCTGCGTTATTTTCGTGATTTTTCTCTGACATTTTTGTTATATATTATTTTGAAAATTTAATTTGGCTGAATGTTAAAATTTTACAACTCTTGCCAAAGCTAAGCTGCGTTATTATATAATTTTGTACGAAAACTTTACAAGAGTTGCTTTATTTCTTTTTATGATTAACTTCAAACTTCTAATTTTCTCACCATTAATTCACAAAAATTAAACTAAAAAATATGTCAGAAAGAATTGTCGAACAGGCTAACTACCTGGTTCCAATGGTTGTTGAGCAAACTGCCAAAGGTGAAAGATCTTACGATATTTACTCGCGATTATTAAAAGAGCGCATTATTTTTTTATCGGGCCAAGTCAATGACCAAGTGTCTTCGCTCATTGTTGCGCAGTTGCTTTTTTTGGAATCGGAAGACCCGAAGAAGGATATTTATTTTTACATCAATTCACCCGGAGGCGTTGTTACATCTGGCCTCGCAATGTATGACACAATGCAATATATTCGCCCCGATGTTGCAACTTTATGCATTGGACAAGCAGCTTCAATGGGCTCGCTGCTTTTAACCGCGGGCGCTGAAGGCAAACGCTTCTGCTTGCCAAATTCACGAATTATGATTCACCAACCTTCTGGTGGCTATCAAGGCCAAGCTACAGACATAGAGATTCACGCCCAAGAAACTTTGGCTTTGAAGCGCCGTTTGAACGAAATTTACGCTAAACATACTGGGCAAAAAATTGGCGTCATTGAAAAATCTATGGAACGCGATAATTTTATGTCGCCAGAAAAGGCCAAAGAGTTTGGTATCATTGATGAGGTGATTGAAAAAAGACCTGAGACAAAATAAAAATTTAAGCGGGCTAATCCGTAAAAAAATATCGAAAATTTATAAAAAATGAAAAAAGATACTCCTGCAGTTCACGATTTAAGTTGCTCTTTTTGCGGCAAAAACCAAGGCGAAGTTAAAAAACTTATTGCTGGGCCAACTGTCTTTATTTGCAACGAATGTATTGGGCTTTGCACCGACATTTTGCGCGAAGATAATAAAAAATCGCCGCTTGCTACTGAAAATGGCGCCAAGCCTACTCCTAAGGACATTATCAAGGTTCTTGATGATTTTGTCGTTGGCCAAGAATATGCCAAAAAAGTTTTGGCGGTAGCGGTTTATAATCATTACAAACGAATTGACTCAGGCAGCGCAAACTCTGCCGATGGCATTGAGCTGAACAAGTCTAATATTTTAATGATTGGGCCCACTGGTTGCGGCAAAACTTTGCTAGCACAAACTTTGGCGCGCATTCTAGATGTGCCTTTCACCATGGCTGACGCAACTTCACTAACTGAAGCGGGCTATGTTGGCGACGATGTTGAAAATATTATTGCGCGCTTATTGCAATCGGCCAATTTTGACATTGAAAAAACCCAGCGCGGCATTGTCTATATTGATGAAATTGACAAAATTGCCCGCAAATCGGAAGATGGCGCCAGAACGCGCGACATTTCAGGCGAGGGCGTGCAGCAAGGCTTGCTAAAAATTATTGAAGGCACCGTGGCTTCTGTGCCAACGCAGCCCGGCAGAAAAACCGCGCAACAAGAATATGTACAAGTTGACACGCGCAACATTTTATTTATTTGCGCCGGTGCATTTTCTGGTTTAGAAAAAATTATTATTTCACGCGGAAAGGGCTCGGCCATTGGCTTCGGCGCCGATATTCGCGACAAAGAAGATGGCGAGAAAAAAGACTTATTCAACAAAGTTGAGCCAGAAGATTTAATCAAATTTGGTTTAATTCCTGAATTGGTTGGTCGCTTGCCAATTGTTGCGCCTCTAGAAGGGCTGACCGAAAAAGACTTGGTAAAAATTTTGGTTGAACCAAAAAATTCTATCACTAAACAATATCAAAAATTATTTGCACTCGACAAAGTTGAATTGGCTTTTGAAGATGACGCGGTGACTGAAATTGCTAAACAAGCAATCTCGCGCAAGACTGGTGCGCGTGGCTTGCGGGCAATTACTGAAAATATTTTGCTTGAAACCATGTTTGAAATTCCTTCGAAGAAAAATGTGAAGTCTATCAATGTTACGAAAAAAACTGTAACTGATGCGGAGCTGCCAGAAATGGAATTATTATCAAAAGAGGAAGAGAAAAAGCGCGAGGAAAGTGCAATTTCGTTGATTAAAGAGAAAAAAGCGGCTTAAGCTAGAGAATTTTAATCTCGAGTGCGTGCAGGCCTTGGGTGAATTCTTCGGCGACAATTTTATTTACTTTTTTGTGGGCTTGTAGGCGGCTTAGTTTGCTTAGCTCGTGCGATTTTATAATTATTGCAAAATGGGTTTCAAGAGTGCCGTTATCGCCTGCGTGGCCGCGGTGGGCGGCAGAATTATTTTGCACTTCCAAAAATTCTGGCTGCAATTCTTTGCTTAATTTTGCGTAGATTTTTTCTTTCATGCTAGCGTCCGTAAATATCACTGAAGCGTACAATATCATCTTCGCCCAAATAACCGCCAGTTTGCACTTCAATAATTTCTAGCGGCTCGGCGCCTTTATTTTCTAGGCGATGTTTTTTGCCCAGCGGAATAAAAGTTGATTCACCCTGCTTTAACACAAATTCTTTTTCCTCGCAAGTAACCACAGCGCTGCCTCGCACCACAATCCAATGCTCGGCGCGATGATGATGCATTTGTAACGAAAGTGACGCACCTTGTTTTACAATAATGCGCTTAACCTTGAAACCACTGGCCTCGTCAAGTGTTTCAAAACTGCCCCACGGTCGCAAAACTTTGGTGTGAGAATTGCATTCTTCGCGTTTTTTCTCCTTCAAAATTTCGTAAATTTTTTTGACATCTTGCGCGCTATTTTTATGCGCCACCAAAACTACATCTTTCAAATTTACAATGACAAGGTCTTCCACGCCTAGAGCGGCAACCATTCCGCTTTGCGAATTAATATAGCAATTTTTGCTATTTTGTGCAATTACATCGCCGATAAAGCTATTTTTTTCAGAATCTTGCGCAGAATTATTGGCAATAGCGCTCCAATTTCCAACATCATCCCAACCGACCGCAAGCGGCGCCACTGCTATCTTGCCAGCAGTTGCAAGTTTTTCCATCACAGCGTAATCGATAGAAATATTTGGTGAATTAGCGAAAGATTTTTCATCTAAACGAGTAAAGTCAAGGTCTTGCGCGGCCTTTAAATAAGAGGCTTCGCAAGCTTGATAAATTTCTGGCTGCAATTTTTTTAGCTCTTGTAAATAAATTGAAGCGCGAAACATAAAAATTCCACTATTCCATAGGCAGCCTTCAGCAATAAGGCTTGCGGCGGTTTCTTTGTTGGGCTTTTCAATAAATTTTTGTACAATGAATGCGCTAGAATT
>CANGNU010000063.1 GCA_947455365.1 Rickettsiales bacterium
TCTTTGGCAATTTCTTCCGCAACAGAAATATCTACGCCAAGAATGGCAGCCATTGCGCCCGTAGTGCTAGCACCACATTTTGCCATTGCCATTCCGCGAGTTTGTAATAATTTTGCAGTTTCTTCCAAGCTAAGCGCCCTAGAGGCGCAAAGCGCGGAATACTCTCCTAAAGAATGTCCCGCAACAAAACTAGCAATATCAGAAACTTTTTTGCCATATTCTTTTTCTAAAACTTCAATAATTGCAATTGACACCGCCATTAGAGCTGGTTGAGTATTTTGCGTTTTAGTAAGTTCATCGCTTGGCCCATCAAACATTATTTTTGACAAATTTACACCAAGAATTTCGTTGGTTTTTTTAAAAACTTCACGAGCAACATTGTATTTATCGTATAAATCTTTACCCATGCCAACTGCTTGTGAGCCTTGCCCCGGAAAGATTAAGGCGGTTTTGTTTCTCATAACTTTTTATATAAATTTAATATTTTTTTCTGCAAAATTTTTCTAAAAAATTTTAGAAAAATTTACTTAGAATATTTTTGCAAAATTTTTGCAACATCACCACGAATGGCGTCATTGTTGAGCGCAAAGGCAATATTTGCTTCTAAATATCCCAACACATTTCCACAATCATAGCGTTCTTCGTCAATTTTTTTATAGTAAAATGGAAATTTTTTACACATTTCTTTCATAGCATCAGTTAGCTGAATTTCGCCACCCGAGCCAATTTTAAAATTGTCTAAATATTGAAAAATTTCTGGTTGCAAAATGTAGCGACCAGTAATTGCTAAATTTGATGGAGCCGCGGCTGGAGCAGGTTTTTCAACCATGTCGATAATTTTATCGGCGCCTTCGGTTTTTATAATTCCATATTTTGAAGAATCTTTCATCTCAATTTCACCAACAGCCACAACGCTTGAAAGTTGGTCGTTAGCGTAATATTGGTCGATCATGGTGCCAAGAAAATTGCGTTTGCGACCTTTAGTTTGTGCAAGCATTTCATCAGCAAGAATAACTACGAAAGGTTCGTCGGCGGCAATAAAATGGCGGGCGCACCATACTGCATGACCTAAACCTAAAGGTTTTTGTTGGCGTACAAAAGCAATTTGTCCCGGCCCCGGAATCCACGACATAACCTGCTCTAACTCCTTCTGTTTATTACTCTCATCAAGCTTCGATTCAAGTTCATAAACATGATCAAAGTGATTATTGATGGCATTTTTATTGCGCCCAGTTACAAAAATAAACTTCTCAATACCAGCGTCGCGCGCTTCTTCAAAGGCGTATTGAATGATTGGTTTATTGGCAATTGGTAACATTTCTTTAGGCAAAGATTTTGTCGCTGGCAAAAAACGCGTGCCTAAACCACCAACTGGAAAAACTGCAGTTTTAATTTTTCTCATAAAATTTATTTTAATTAGTGTTATTGATGGCGCCTTCTTCGTAGTCGTGGCTTTCATCAATGCGCAATTTGCGATAAAGAGTTGAGCGCGCAATATTTAATTGTTTTGCAACTTCAGAAATATTGCCGTTGAATTTTTCCATTAATTTGCGCGAAATTTCTTCTTCAATATCGGCCAAAGATTTACATTGACCTTCATCGTCAAAAATATCGATCGACTCGCTTGCCTGTAGGCCCATCTTCTTGCGCACTGTAACATCAATTTTTTTAGCATTAGCTTCAAATTGACGATTTAATAATTGCGGAAAATGCTCAAGTTGCAGCGAATCAACATCGCAAAGCACTACGGCGCGGAAAATATAATTTTTTAATTGGCGAACATTATCCTTCCAATCGTAGTCGCAAAGTAGTGCCATGGCATCTTCACTAATTGACTTAATTTTTTTATTTTCATTGATGCTAAAAGTGCGGCAAAAATGTTCAGCTAGCGCAGTAATATCTTTGGCGCCCCGCTCTTTTAAAGGTGGAATAGCGATTGGGAAAATTGAAATTGCATAGCGAAAATCTTCGCGGAATTTTTTCTCAGCGGTTAATTTTTGTAAATCACGACTGGTTGAAGCAATGATTCGCGCGTTGACAGAGTAAGAGCGACCCGAATCAACTGGGTAAAATTCACCATCTTGTAAAAAGCGCAAAAGTTTAGTTTGCAAATCAAGACTAAGTGCGTCAACTTTTTTTAAGAAAACCGTTCCGCCATCAGCCTCGCGCAATTTGCCGTTTTTGCTTTTTTCGTTGGTTGAGCTTTTTTCAATGCCAAAAATTTCTTCCAAGGCGTTGCTGGCACGCAACATGTCGCATTCTATAATAATAAATGGTTTGCCAGCGCGTGAGCCAGAACCATGAATAGCACGGGCCAGAAGCTCTTTTCCTGAGCCGTCAAAACCTTCAATTAAAACTGGAACAGAAACATTAACTGCGCGCTTGGCAAGATCAATGGCGCTAATCATTACTTCGCTTTGCCCAATAATATCAGAAAAAGCAACTTGGTTTTGATCTTTGCGTGCTAAATTTGAAACTTGATATTTCAGATTTTTTTTGTCGATAGCGTTGTTAATTGAAGCGGTAAGGCGCGCGTAAATATCTTCTTTGCCTTTGATAATATAATCAGTGGCACCAAGGTTGATGGCTGTAACTGCTTGCGAAATATCACTGCTGGCAGTTAATACAATAACTTGCACATTGCCTTTGATGCGGTCAATTTTTTTTAGCACGGTCAAGCCGTCAATGTCAGGCATTGAAAGGTCAAGCAGCATGACATCAATATCGTTGCAGGAAAGCCCTTCAACTACAGTTTTATTCATGAAAAAATCAACAACTTCCATGCCACTATTCATGACTAACATGTTATGTCCAAGTTTATCGATAAACTTCTTGAGAACTTTGCACTGCGTTGGTTCGTCATCAACAATTAAAATATTACGCTTGGTCATTTCTTTAGTTAAACAATAATTTTATTTTTCTCATGCAAGAGTTGGATAATTCTTGCAGCGGTTTCTTCAACAGATTTTTTCGTCACATCAATTATTGGACAATTTAACTTGGCGAATAATTTTCGTGACTCGGCAATCTCGTGCTTTACAGCGTCAAGATCGATGTAATCGGTTGCGGTTTCTTGTCCTAACGAACTTAACCTGCTTTGGCGAATTTGGATTAATTTTTCTGGGTTAATCATTAAACCAACTATTAATGGTTTTTTCAAATCAAAAATTGTGTCTGGAATATTTTCTATGCGCACGAAGGGAATATTGGCGGTTTTATAACCGCGGCAAGACAGGTAAATGCTGGTTGGAGACTTAGAAGTGCGCGAAACGCCAACTAAAACAATATCGGCGTCGTATAAATCCCAAGCCGATTGGCCATCATCATGGGTCATTGTGTAATTAATGGCTTCAACGCGAGAAAAATAATTTTCATCAAGTGAGTGCTGGCGGCCAATTACATTGTTAATATTCATCTGCAAATAATTAGAAAAAGCAGAAATAATTGGCGAAAGCACAGGAACGCAAGGCAATTGCAGATCATAACAATATTTTTTTAGCGCTTCGGTAATGTCATCTTGCAAGATTGTGTACATGACAATTCCGGGATTTTTAGCAATTGATTCTTTGGCTTTTTCAATTTGCGTAGTATTGCGAACTAACGGCCAGATAAATTCTTTTGCTTCAACATTTTCAAATTGCGATAAAACCGCGCGAGCCACAGAAATTAAGGTTTCGCCAGTAGAATCAGAAATTAGATGTAGGTTAACTATTTTTTTCATTTTATCTTTTTTGCACTGATGGAATGTTCATATCAGCATTAACAATTACGGTAATTCTAGTGCCTTGCGGAACGCGAATTGCAGGAGTTGTGTTCAAGTTTTGATTTACAATGTTGCTGACGGTATCAGTAATAGTTTTACTGACATTGTAAATTGCCTGCGTCGAAGCATTGCCCGTCGTGCTAGTTGTGCCCTGCTGCGGATTGGTAGTGGTGGTAGAGCTATTATTGCCACCAATTAAACTTTCCGCAACCCCAACACCTGCAACTGCAAGAATACTGGTTAAAAGTGAGTTAGCAATTGTTGAACCATATTTATTATCGACATCACCCGGAATGCCGGCGCGACCAAATTGATCGGAAGCTACGGAAGAAATTGCAAGATCGACGCCATCAGGACGAATTAGGCGTGTCCAGTTAATTTGTACACGGCCTTGCCCACGAAGAATTTGACTAGAGTAAGAGCCAAACAAGCGCGAACCCTTGGTAATTAAGGCTTCGTTGCCAGCTTCGGCATAAACATTGCGACTAACTACGGCACGCACAGATCCCGGAATTTCAGTATTGATAGCGGTTTCAAGCACTGCCGTTAATAGCTTTCCTTGTGCAATAACATTAGTTCTATTATCAACAAAAGTTGCTTTAACGCCAGCTTTTGACTTATCTAAAGACTGAATTGGATCGGCATTAAGATTGATAATATTTTTGTCATAACCGACACCAAGAGATGGTCCAGGTCCACCAGATAAAACTATAATTGGTGCATATTTTGGATCGCTAATTTTTAAACTATCTTGCGCTTGCGCTGCGCCGCTTGGTGCAGCAGGGCTGTTAGGTTGACCGGGTTGTGTGCCGGCAGGCAATGGAATGGTTGGCAATTGTTGTGCCGCAACTACTACTGCCTGAGCTTGCTGCTGCTGGGCATCTGTTGATTTTTCAATTAAATCGGCCGCCGATAAAACTAAATCTTGCGTATCGTCAGATTTCAATTCTGGCAATTTTGGCAAATCAGGCGTTTTTGGCTTGTCTAAAATATCAGCATCTTCAGTTGTTTTAGTTTCAACTTTATCAAGTTCAAAAACAGATTTTCCAGTATCGCTTTGAGTAACTTTAATTGCCTCAACAACTGGCTTTACTTCCTCTAACTTATCTTTTGGTTTGTCATCAGCTTTAAAAAATAAAAAATAAACTACACCTGTAATTAAAAGTGAAGATGCAGCAATAACGGCCATTTTCCCTTTTTTTGCCGCAGCAATTGAAGGTCCACTGGATGAGACTTCTGCCTCATCGCCAGCATCTGGTTTTTCATCTTCTAGCTCTGGATCGGGCTTCTTAAAAAGTTTATTTTTCATTTTATGAATTTTAAATTCTAAACTAAACTCAATTTATGGAGAAATTCTTTTATCATTGCAAATACTTCTTCTTTTCTTTCACCATTAATAATTACATGGTTAGAAAAATTTGGCTCAAACAGCATTTTATTGCTTGATTGAATTTTATCGTAAATTAATTTTCCTGAAGTTGGATCGACCACAGGGTCTTGCATTGCTTGAATTACCAAGCTTGGTACCGAAATTTGCGGCAAAATTTCATGACATTGATGCATAAGTTTTTCTAATTGTTCAACGCCTTTTAAATAGTTGCGACTGTAGTTAAAAGCTGGATATTCTGGCGTATCGTCGACATATTCAAATTGACCTTTTTCAATGTGAAGTTTTTCAAGCATTTCATTCCAAATGTTAATGCCAGCAACCATTCGCGCTCTAATATCCTTCAACTTTAATGCGGCGTTAATTGAAACAATTGCCGCCAGACCATTTTTTTTATTTGCCGCCGAAACAAGGCCTAAAAGCCCGCCAGTAGAGAAACCAACAATAATTACCTTTGAGCAAACTATGCGCAATAAAGCATAACCGCGCTGCAAAGAGTCGTACCAATCATGCCAAGAAATATCTTTCATATTAATTGGCGAAGTGCCGTGGCCCTTAAGACGAACCGCATAAACTTTAAAGCCAAAGCCGTTGAAAAACTTTGTCAAAGCAGCAACTTCTTGCGGCGAAGATTTGTAACCGTGGCAAATTAAAATGCCAATCTTGCGAATTTTTGGTGAAGTTTTTATCTGCGCATCTAGCAAAAACGGCATTCCAACCGATTTATCTTTAGAAAATTCTTTATTAAAATAAATTTGGTAATCGCTGTCGTAAATTTCACGATCAATTTTTTTCAACTCTTCAAAAACATGTTGGCGCAGCTCTTCAACTGGGGTTTTGCAATTGCGTTTAACAATATTGTCAGCAATTTCAAGCAGTGAAAATTCATTAGCAATTACGCGTAATGGATTTTCTAATCGCACCGTGTGGAAATCGTAATTTTTTTGTAAATAAAGTTTATTGATTCTAATTAAATTGCCGCCCAATTCTTCAATTTCACCAATTTTTTTAGCTAGTTGAAACGCGCTGTCAAAGGCTTGGTGCGGTTCATCAA
>CANGNU010000064.1 GCA_947455365.1 Rickettsiales bacterium
CCGTTTTTATCAACACATTTTATTTAAAAAAATGGATTTTAAAATTGAAGAATTTTCTAACATTCTACAAAACACAATTGAAAATTATCACTCTGCCGCTGAACTGCAAGAAGTTGGTGAAGTTGTAAAAGTTGGCGATGGAATTGCCACTGTTTACGGTCTTGATAATGTGCAAGCTGGTGAGTTGGTTGAGTTTGACTCGGGCGTTAAAGGCATGGCACTTAACCTTGAAACTGACAATGTTGGTATTGTAGTTTTTGGTGATACACAAAAAATTAAAGAAGGTTCTAATGTTAAAAGAACTGGCAAAATTGTTGAAGTTCCTGCTGGTAAAGGCTTGCTTGGCCGCGTAATTGACGCACTGGGTAATCCAATTGATGGCAAAGGCGCACTGACTAATGTTGAATATCGTCGTGTTGAAGTTAAAGCTCCTGGTATTATTGCCCGCCAATCAGTATCAGAGCCAATGCAAACTGGTATTAAAGCAATAGACTCACTAATTCCAATTGGTCGCGGTCAACGCGAGTTGATTATTGGTGACCGTCAAACTGGTAAAACTGCCATTGCAATTGATGCTATCATCAACCAAGCCCCTGCTCATGAGCAAGGCGATGAGAAGAAAAAACTTTATTGCATTTATGTTGCAATTGGCCAAAAGCGCTCGACTGTAGCACAAATTGTTAAAACGCTAGAAGATGCTGGCGCGATGAAATATTCAATCGTGGTTTCTGCTACAGCCTCTGAAGCTGCGGCGTTGCAATTTTTTGCTCCTTACACTGGCTGTACAGCAGGTGAGTTTTTCCGCGATAATGGCATGCATGCATTAGTGGTTTATGATGACCTTTCAAAGCACGCGGTTGCTTATCGTGAGATGTCATTGTTGTTACGCCGCCCACCTGGACGCGAAGCTTACCCTGGTGATGTATTTTATGTTCACTCGCGCTTGCTTGAACGCGCCGCTAAAATGTCTGATGCTATGGGTGGCGGGTCTCTAACAGCTCTTCCAATCATTGAAACTCAAGCAGGTGATGTATCTGCTTACATTCCAACTAACGTAATTTCTATTACTGACGGACAAATTTTCTTAGAAACTGAACTTTTCTACAAAGGTATTAAACCTGCGGTAAATGTGGGCTTGTCAGTTTCTCGCGTTGGTTCTGCTGCACAAACTAAAGCAATGAAACAAGTTGCCGGTACCATCAAACTAGATTTGGCGCAATTCCGTGAGCTTGAAGCTTTTGCACAATTTGGTTCAGATTTAGACGCCACTACGCAAAAACTTCTTGATAAAGGTAAAAAATTGACCGAATTATTGAAGCAAAATCAATATTCTCCAATGACTTTTGAAGAGCAAGTTGTGTCAATCTACACTGGCGTTAAAGGCTACTTAGACAAGGTTGCAGCTAAAGATGTGACTCGCTTTGAAAAAGAATTTTTACGACGCGTAAAAGCTAAACACGCCGATATTCTTTCTGCAATTAAACAAGAACAAAAAATTTCTGAACCAGTTGAAGCAAAATTGAAGGAAGTGATTGTTGAATTTGTACAAATTTTTAATAATCATGCGCCTGATACGCATTTTGATCATGCGGGATTAGTGGAAAAACTATAATTTTTTAACCGTGGCAAATTTAAAAACATTAAAACTTCGAATTAAATCGGTGAAGTCAACGCAAAAAATCACCAAAGCCATGAAAATGGTGGCGGCGTCGCGTTTGAAAAAAGCCAAACATGCCGTAGAATCTTCACGCCCTTACGCCGACAAAATTTACAGCATGGTTTCTGATATTGCCTCTAACATTGCTACGCGCGAAAATCTTGACGAAAAATTTCCACTTTTAACTGGCAAAGGTGAAGAAAAATCTTACTTGTTAATTGTTCTTTCATCTGACCGCGGGCTTTGCGGCGGCTTAAATAGCGCCAATGTTCGCTTTACAAAAAATCGCATCAATACTCTTGTTGGTGAGGGCAAAAAAGTTCGCCTAATTTGTGTGGGTAAAAAAGCCTATGAACAATTGCGCGGCACTTATGGCAAAAAAATTGTCGATCACATTTTTGGCGTTTTTAAAGCGCAAATTGATTACAAATCGGCAGAAGAAATTGCTGCAAAAATTGTTGCGCGCTTTGACGCCAATGAATTTGATATTTGCGAAATAATTTATAGCAAATTTAAGTCGGCAATTTCGCAAGAAGCGACGGCGAAGCAATTAATTCCCGCAAAAATTGAAGTTGGTGCAGCAAAAACTTTAACCGCCGAAATGCCAATTTCTTACGAGCCAAATCAAGAAGAAATTTTAACCGAATTATTGCCAAAAAATTTAACTGTACAAATTTACAATCAATTGCTTGAAAATAGCGCTTCTGAACAAGGTGCGCGCATGGCGGCGATGGAAGCGGCTTCGACCAATGCTAATAAAATGATCAAAAATTTAACTTTGGTTTACAACCGCACAAGACAAGCCAATATTACGCGTGAATTGATTGATATTGTTTCTGGGGCTAACGCTGTTTAGGCTTGGCACTGTAGCTTTGGCAAATGCAGCATCACTGCATTTGCATCATCACTTAAAATTGCGAAATAAAAATTAGATGAAGAAAATTATTTTCTCACTTTCAGTTTTATTCGCCCTCTTCTTTCCTCTTAATTTATTTGCACAAAATTCTGCAGTGGTGGAGCCATTATCTGCGGTGGATTCTGCCGCGTCTGGGTCTGCGCCAATTGCTGTACCAAGTGCCGCACCAGCCGTTGCAACGAGCACTTCGCCAACCGTTGCGCCAACCAGCGAGCCAAAGGTTACGGTTTCTGATTTGCCAAATGCACCAAAACCTGTAATTGAAAAATCGCAATTAATTCAAACTGCGCCAAATGCGGCGGTGGGCGTTGTGCCGCTTGGCGTTGCGACCAAACCTAATGCGGAAGATTTATCGCAAAAAATTGCGCCAATTGCAGCAAAATCTGCCAAACAAGATAATGTTTTTAGCAGTGCCAATGATCTTGTGAACAGCCTGCTGGGGCGCAACAAGGTGGTGTCGCTAATGTATAATGACGAAGAATTATCTGATATTGAGCGCGCAATTGAGTCATTTAAAAATGATCAAGCATTTGTGCCGGGGCAAGACCCAAAAGATGCGGCGGCGGCAAAGAAAAAAAACAAAACGGAAAAAGATGCGCAACTTGAGGCGGAAAATGAAAAATCTTATATCTATCTGGCATCAATTCTGTACTACTCTCCCAACGATTGGGCGGTTTGGATTAATAACACAAAAATTACTTCTGATGGCAATGCCAAGCCTAATAAAGAATTGGCGGTGAAAGAAATTTCTCGCGATGCGGTGAAAATTGTTTGGAGTATTAGTGTTAGTAAGTGGAAAATTTTGTCGGGGAAAAAATCGGAAGATTTGGCGCCAAAAATTAATGCGCAGAATAATGTTGAGATTGAATTTACTTTGAAGCAAAATCAAACTTTTATTTTGGGCTCGGGGCGCGTGGTTGAAGGACGCGCGGTGGTTAATGTGGCGCGAGAAAAAGAGGTGGGGAAGAAGGAAGTTGTGATAAAAAAATGATTTAGATTCCCGCTTTTGCGGGAATGACATGCTTTCTTGAAAATGACATGTTTTCTTGAAAATGACATGTTTTTGCGAAAATGACAACAAATTAAAATTAAAGTCGAATGTATATTTCGCTGCGCAACCATACGACTTATTCTTTATGTCGGGGGGCGATAAAAATTAATGAACTAATTGAAGCTGCGAAAGCAATGCAGATGCCGGCTCTTGGCATTAGCGACTGCGGCAATTTATTTGCTGCGCTAGAATTTTCTTCTTATTGTAAAAAGGCGGGAATTCAACCCATTCTAAGCGCCGAGATGTTAGTGAATTTTGGCGAAAAAGATTTAAAAAACGCTTCCAACCTTGATATTGAAAATGCACTGGCCAAGACCACGCTGATTGCAGCGACCAATGAAGGCTATAAAAATTTAATGTATTTGGTCAGTCACAGTTTTCTGAATCGTGAAAATGGCTTGTCGCCGCATGTAAAATTTCAGTTGCTGAAAGAACGCGCAGAAGGCCTAATTGCACTGTCTGGCGGCGTTGATGGCATTGTTGGAAAAATGCTTAATGAAGGACAAGAAAAAAAACTCGATCTAATAATTCAAGATCTGCAAAATATTTTTTCGCCACAGAATTTTTATATGGAAATTACGCGCCATGGCACCGAGGCAGAAAAAAAATTGGAAGAAAAATTTATTGCGCTGGCCTTTAAACACAACGCGCCGTTGGTTGCAACTAATGATGTTTATTTTTTAACTCGCGAATTGCACGAAGCGCAAGACATTTTATCTTGCATTGGCGATGGGCGATTTTTTCTTGAAGCAAATCGCAAAAAACTTTCGCAAGAACAATATTTTAAAAGCGTCGAGGCAATGGAGACGCTATTTGCCGACCTTCCTGAGGCACTGGAAAATACGGTAAATATTGCTAAAAAATGTGCAGTGATGGCCTTTGAGAGGCCACCTACCCTGCCAAGATTTAGCAATGAAAAAGGGTTTGATGAGAAGGAAGCATTGCGGGCGGAGTCTTACACGGGGCTAGAAGCGCGGCTTGCAAAAAAATTTGCGGCGGAAAAAATTTTGACAGAAAACGCTACGACAGAAAAAAATTCAAGAGAAAAGCCTGCGGAAAAACCAAAAACCCAAGAAGAAATTACCCAAGAATATTTTACGCGACTCGATTATGAATTGTCGGTAATTAATAAAATGGATTTTGCCGGATATTTTTTGATCGTATCTGATTTTATTCTGTGGAGCAAAAAAAATGATATTCCTGTCGGGCCCGGAAGGGGCTCGGGTGCTGGCTCAGTTGTGGCATGGTCGCTGCAAATTACCGATCTCGATCCTATCAGATTCGGCCTGCTTTTTGAGCGCTTCTTAAACCCCGATCGCGTTTCAATGCCCGACTTCGACATCGACTTTTGCCAAGCGCGACGCGACGAAGTTATTTCTTATGTGCAGAAAAAATATGGCAAAGATTTTGTTGCGCAAATTATCACTTTTGGAAAATTGCAAGCGCGCGCGGTGCTGAAAGATGTTGGGCGTGTATTGCAAATGCCATACAATCAAGTGGACAGAATTTGTAAACTAATTCCCTTCAACGCCTTAGAGGCTGTAACGCTGGAAAAGGCAATTGAAATGGATAAAGACTTGCAAGAAGCCATCAAACAAGATCCGCAAGTGACAAAATTAGTTGATATTGCGTTGAAGCTTGAAGGCTTGAACCGCCACGCCTCAACGCATGCGGCGGGCGTGGTGATTGGCGACAAACCGTTGCATGAAATTTGCGCGCTCTACTCTGACGAAGCTGAAAGCATGCCCGCAGTAGGCTATTCAATGAAATATGCTGAAAGCGCTGGGCTGGTGAAGTTTGACTTTCTTGGCCTGAAGACACTTACAACCATCTGGCAAGCGGTCAAATTGATTGAGAAAAATCGCGGCATAAAAATTGACATTAGCAATATTCCGCTTGATGACAAAAAAACTTTCGACATGCTGGCAACTGGCGATTCTATTGGCGTGTTTCAGATTGAGTCGTCGGGAATGCGCTCGGTTCTAAAGCAAATGCGTTGCGACAAAATTGAAGATATCATCGCGCTCATCTCGCTGTACAGGCCGGGCCCAATGGACAACATTCCCACTTACATTCGTCGCAAGCATGGTGAAGAGAAAATTGAATATCCACACCCGCTGCTTGAGCCTACTCTCAAAGAGACTTACGGCGTTATTGTTTATCAAGAACAGGTGATGGAAATTGCTAAAGTTTTGGCGGGATATAGCCTTGGAGCGGCTGATTTACTACGACGAGCGATGGGTAAAAAAATTAAAGAAGAAATGGACGCGCAGCGCAAAATTTTTACTGACGGCGCCATGAAAAATGGCGTGGGCGCAAAACAAGCGAGTGAAATTTTTGACTTGGTTGATAAATTTGCGGGTTACGGGTTTAATAAATCGCACGCTGCGGCTTATGCGTTTATATCGTACCAAACCGCTTATTTAAAGGCGCACTACCCTGTTGAGTTTTTAGTGGCTTCAATCAATTTAGAAATTGACAATGCCGATAAAATTAATGTGTTTTTGCAGGTGGCGAAAGATCA
>CANGNU010000065.1 GCA_947455365.1 Rickettsiales bacterium
AGGCGGCAAAAGGGTAAACAGTTGATGAGCCAACAATGCTAATGTAATCGCGTGAGGAATTTTGGAAAGTTTGTGTTGTAGAATTGGAGGCAGAATTTTCAGCAGCAAAAACCGTTTCACCCGCAAAAGCAAATGACGCGAAAAAAAACAGTGAAGAGGCAAGGAGGAAGCGAGATCGCAACATAACCGCCATAAAAATTTTCTAAAAAATTAGCCCAAAATAAAGAACTGTAAACCCAAAAAAGAGTTTTGATTTAGAAAAATCAGTTCTTTACGCTAGGCTAGTTTTTTGAAAAAACCAGTGAAGCCCAAGGAAAACCTTGGAGAAGCTAAAGAGCTGAGAAGCGGCATATCGCTTAAATAAATTAAGTGCGTGAAATATATTTATTGGCAATAAAAAGTCAAGTTTTTAAATAAAACTTGCCGCATTAGTAACGACTAGGTAAAAGAATTATTATCTAAATTTAATTAAGAAAAAATGTTAACAAAATCTTTAGCAGAATCACTTTTGGCTTGTGCAATTTTAACACAGAAACGCATGAGTGACCTGCTTCCCGAGGCTTTTTCTGAATCACGAATTGTTGAAGCAATGCGCTATAGCGCGCTTTCTGATGGCAAAAGAATTCGTCCATTTTTATTGATGGTTTGCGCCGAAATTTTTGGCACTTCAGCCATTTCCGTTCTAAACGCCGCCGCCGCTCTAGAATTTATCCACGCCTATTCTTTAATTCACGATGACTTGCCCGCAATGGATAATGATGATTTTCGTCGCGGCAAACCAACTTGCCACAAACAATTTGATGAGGCCACGGCAATATTGGCGGGAGACGGCTTACTCACTTACGCATTTGAAATTTTATCCGATTCCAAAACTCACAAAGACCCAATCGTGCGCTGCGAATTAATCAAAATTCTTGCACGCTCTGCAGGCTTTAACGGCATGATTGGCGGGCAGATGATGGATTTAGAAAATTCAGACAATAAAATTTCCAAAGAAAAAATGGCTAATTTGCACAGGCTAAAAACGGGAGAATTATTTATGGCATCGTGCGAAATGGGCGCCGTTCTAGGACATGCGACACTTGATGAGAGAAAATCTTTGCGCTATTACGCTCACGATATTGGCTTGGCTTTTCAAATTCGCGATGACATTTTAGACCATAAAGGCGCGCAATCTGGCAAGGTTGAAATTGACGAGACCGAGCAAAAAGATAATGCCAGCATTGTTGAAATTGTTGGGCTAGAACAAGCGCGGCAGCAGTTGATTTTATTGAAAGATCAGGCAATTGATCACTTAAAAGTTTTTGGTGACAAAGCGAAAATTTTGCGTGAATTGGCAGAATTTGTGGTAACGCGCGAGAAATAAATTCTGTCATTCCTGCGAATCATGTCACACCCGCTCTGTCATTCTCGCGCAAGCGGGAATCTTGCTACATGCAAGAAACCGGCCTACACAGGAAAAACTTTAATAACTACTTACCCTCTTCTGGTCCGTCAAATTTTTCACCAGTAATTTTTTCCATTTCAGCGCGATGTCTTTTGCGCTCAGCTTTTACCGCTTCTTTTTTTTCTGGCGATAAAGCTTCAAATTTTTTTCTTCTTTCTTCCATTTTTTCTCTTTGCTCTGGAGCCATATTTTTCATGCGCTCTTCGCGTTTTTCTTCATGATTATTTTTACCAACCGCAGAAGTATTTTGTTGAGCATAGGCAGCTGTAGAGCAAACAGCCATTACAACAAGAGAGCTAAGAATTTTTTTCATAAGTTTTTTAAAATTAGTTAGAGTTTACAAACCAGTTAAAGCAAGAAAAATTTAGTTTTTTAAACTTAAAAGAAGATTAAGAAATTACCACTTTCTTTCAAATTTTTTGCGCAAAATAATTGCCACTAAATTGAACAAAACTAAGAAGCCAAGCAGCACCATTATTGCCGCCGCAGTCTTTTCGGCAAAACCAATTTCTGGGCTATCTGACCATAAATAAATTTGCACGGGCAGCACAGTTGTAGGCTCGAAGAAATTTTGCGGCACATCGGCAATGAAGGCAACCATGCCAATCATCAATAGTGGCGCGGTTTCGCCAAGGGCGCGCGACATTGCCAAAATTGTTCCTGTCATAATTCCCGGAATTGAAAGCGGCAAAAGATGATGGATTACCACCTGCATTTTAGAGGCCCCAAGTGCCATTGCCGCATCGCGAATTGATTGCGGAATTGAACGAATTGTGTTGCGCGTGGCAATAATTATTACGGGAAGCACTAGCATAAAAAGTGTCATGCCACCTACAAGCGACGAGGATCGCGGCAGATGAAAAAATTGCAGATAAATTGTTAGCCCCAACAAACCATAAATAATTGATGGGATGGCTGCAAGGTTGTTAATGCTAATTTCAATAAGATCGGTAACACGATTTTTCTTGGCAAATTCTTCCAAATAAAATGCGCAAGAAATTCCAATTGGACAGGCAAAAATTAAGAAAATTGCAATGGTAAGAAGTGAACCGGTTAAACTGGCGGCAATGCCTGCTGCTTCTGGCTCGCGAGAATCAGCGCTATTTAAAAATTGCCAATTAAAAATGGTTTTTATTTCGCCAGATTTTTTTAAATTTTCGAGCAAAGAAATTTCTTCTTCGTTAAACGGTTCGGCAATTTTATATTTAAAATAAACATCAACTTTTGATGAAACTCCTAACCACACATTTGCCACCGACCCAATCATATTATGGTTTTGCGAGACTTTTTCTTTGAGAGAAAAATCGGCAATTTCGCTAATCATGCGATATAATCCGTTAATTTGCGCAATAGAATTTGCTTCAGGAAATTTTTCACGCAAGGCTTGTTTTATTAAGCGATGATAGCCAATTTGATCAAGTAGCTCTTGGCTTGAAAGCTGATCATAATCTTTTGATAAATCGGAATTTTGTATAATTGATTCTTTGCTAAAATCAATTTTCAAAGCAATTTCATGATTGAAAAAAGCTTTATAACCTTTGTAACAAATTAGCGTAAAAAACAATAATAGAAATGCCATTGCAAAGCCAATTGACGCAGCTCCAAGCCATTTGAATAAAGCTTCTTTGCGATAGCGTTTTTTTAAACTTTTTTGAATTAAATTTTGCATAATTTTTATAAAATCTGATTAGAATATTCTAATCTCCTTCTTATTTCGAATATCGTTTCATCACCGCCAAAGCAATTATATTAAAAACAAAAGTAATGATAAATAACACCAGCGCCAAAGCAAATGCAGCAAGGGTTTTTGGGCTATTAAATTCTTGATCGCCAACTAGCAAAGTAACAATTTGCGCGGTGGCTGTAGTGACCGAATCGAGTGGATTGAAAGATAAATTTGCTACCAAACCTGCGGCCATAGTCACAATCATGGTTTCGCCAATTGCGCGCGAGACTGCAAGAATTACCGCGCCTACAATGCTAGGCATTGCCGCACCAAGTACAACTTTACGAATCATCTCTGACTTAGTGCTGCCTAGTGCCAAGGCACCATCTTTTAAATATTGCGGCACGCTATTTAATGCGTCATCAGTTAGTGAAAGCACGAAGGGAATAATCATAATGCCCATGACAAAACCCGCGGCCAGAGCGCTTTCAGAGGCAATATCCATTCCCACTAAAGCAAAACTATTTTTGAAAAATGGTGCAACGGCAATGACCGCAAAATAGCCGTAGACAACGGTTGGCACGCCTGCAAGAATTTCTAGCAATGGCTTTAAATAATCGCGAACTTTTGGTTTGGCGTAAAAAATTAAATAAATTGCGCCCATAATTCCAATGGGAACGGCAACTGAAATTGCAATTAGCGTGATGAGTAAAGTGCCAAGCAAAACTGGCACCATGCCAAATGAGCTTTGACTTACTGACTGTTCAGCATGAATGGCCATTTGCGGATTCCACTTTAAACCGAAGAGAAAATCTGCAACATTGACTTGTTCAAAAAATCTTAGTGCTTCGAATAAAATTGAAACAGTGATGGCGATGGTGATTAAAATTCCAATGCCGGCGGTGATAGCCATGACAAGGCTTCCGGCGTTTTCAATATGAGCTTTGGCATTGAAACCTTTTTGGTAAAAATGTTTTATGGCGAAGAAAGTTGTGGCTAAAAATGCTGTGAGAAGAAAATATTTTACTACCTCGGTGAAGCTTGATAATATTATGATGGTGGCGAAAATTATTGCCCATAGTGAGAAACAATAGACATAATGAATTGATAAAGAACTGAAGCGCAGGGCTTTATCTTGTAGGGCGCGTAGGCCTTTGATTTTTTTATTTAGCTTGATTGACAGGGCAATTGTTAAAATTAGCGCTGTAATAATTAGAAGCATTTTGGGAATGTTGGGTTAAAATAAGCGAGTTAGAATTATCGGGTGAAATAAAATTATAAGAAATAAAGTTGATGGCCCCCGCTCCTCAGACAGCTGAGCCCATCGAGATTTTATGCAAGCGTAGCTTGCGATGGTCTCAGAACTCGGCTCGGGGGCCATCAACTTTATTTCTTATAATTTTATTTCACCCGATAATTCTAACTCGCTTATTTTAACAAATTATAATTTTAAAGCAACTATGAGAAAAATTCGTCTTTTTATTGCCAAAACTGCCTTGGCTGTAGGTTCAAGCATTATAGTTGCTGATGGCGATTTTGAATATCTTACTAAGGTGATGCGCCAGAAGGCTGGTGATTCTATTGAGATATTTAATGGTAAGGATGGTGATTTTTTAGCGGAAATTTCTGCGGTGGCGAAGAAAAATCTTTCGTTGCTGGTTGTGAAAAAGCTGCGCGACTTAGAAAGTCAAGGCTGCGTTACGCTGGCTTTTGCGCCAGTAAAAAATGTGCGAATTGATTTTGTTGCCGCCAAAGCTACAGAGATGGGCGTTGCAAGCTTTGCGCCAATTATTACGCAGCATACCATTGTTGATAAAATTAATGAAGAACGCTTTCGTGCCAATGTTAAAGAGGCTTGCGAGCAATGTGAGCGCAATGACTTTCCGCAAATTGCAACGATAAAAAAATTGGAGAAGTTTCTTGCAGAAAATGCGCAAAATTTTGACGAACAAAACACAAATAAAAATGCGCGAGAAAAAATTCTAATTCTCTGCGACGAGACCCATCAAGGGCGCAAAGCCTCTGAACTTTTGCCAGAAATTTTTGCGAAGAAGTTTTTAAGCGCAACTTTTCCTGAAGTTGTAATTTTAATCGGGCCAGAAGGTGGATTTTCTAAGGAAGAATTCGCTAAAATGCGCACCATAAAAAACTTATATTCAATGAGCCTAGGCAAAAGAATTCTTCGCGCCGACACCGCCATTATTGCGGCTCTAGCCCTAGTAAACGAATTTCTCCCGCAATAAATTTGAGATTAAAAAAGTTTTTTGCGATGGTAAAATAATTTTTGTCAAAAAACGCGCATAATTTTACTTGGTAATTGAATCAAAACTAGGTCACGTTAATTCTCGCTTCGCGAGACACGCTGACCTATTTTGACACAATTACCAAGTAAAATTATGCGCGTTTTTTGACAAAAATTATTTTACCATCGCAAAAAACTTTTTTAATCTCCCCACCGCCTCTTGCATTCTGCCTTCATCATGAATCATCGACATGCGCACAAACCCTTCCCCATTCTCGCCAAAACCACTTCCCGACGAAAACGCCACCCCCGTTTCTTCCAATAATTTACGCGTAAATTCAAATGATTTCATATGCGAAAATTGCTGCGGCAGCTTCGTCCACAAAAACATGCTCTCCTTAGGCATTTCAACCTTCCAGCTTAGTTCATCATTTAGCATTTTTATCATAAATTCAGCGCGCGATTTATATTTTGTGCGCAAGTCTTCTAAATATTGGTCACTGGCCGAAGTCAATGCCAGAGCGGCTGCAACTTGCAATGGCTCGAACGAACCGTAATCGAGATAAGATTTTATTTTATACAAAGCGCGCACCAAATCTTGATTTCCCGCCGCAAAACCAATGCGCGCACCCGCCAAAGAATAGCTTTTACTGACAGAAGAAAATTCTATCGCAACATCTTTGGCGCCTTTAACCTGTAAGATTGATGGCGGTATATGATTTTTGTC
>CANGNU010000066.1 GCA_947455365.1 Rickettsiales bacterium
CCTGATGACGAAGAAGAATTTGACGCAAAACAACACATTACTTTAGCCCATGCTAAACAAAAAAACTCTAGCATAAAAATTGGCGAAGAAGTTGTGCAAGAGCTTCCCCCAATTGACTTAAACCGTGTTGTCGCTCAAGTTGCCCGCAACGAAATTATCAAAAAAGTTAAAGAAGCTGAAAAAAATAAAGAATACAACGAATTTAAAGATCGCATTGGCGAAATTGTCAGCGCTTCAGTTAAAAAAGTTGGCCTTAAAAACATTGTTATGGAAGTTGACGGCTATGAAGCAGTTATTCATGAAAGCGGGTTGATTTTAAAAGAAACTCTGCGCGTTGGCGACCGCGTTCGCGTCTACATTGAAGATGTAAAAAAAGAACCATTTGGCGCGCAAATTTTCCTTTCTCGTACTCACCCACAATTTTTGGTTAAATTGTTCGAGCAAGAAGTACCCGAGCTTTACGAAGGCAATATTGAAGTTAAATCTGTCGTTCGTGATGCCGGCTCTCGCGCTAAAATTGCCATTTACTCTCGCCGTGATGATATCGACATTATCGGCTCATTCATTGGCATTCGCGGCTCGCGCGTACAATCAGTCAGCGCCGAATTACGCGGCGAAAAAATTGACATTATCAAATGGTCACCAAACATTGCCGAATTTGTCATCAGCTCGCTTACTCCGGCAAAGGTTAACAAAGTTATTGTTGATGAAGAAAACAACCTTATTGAAGTGGTTGTCGCTGAAAATCAACTTAGCTTGGCAATTGGCCGCGGCGGACAAAATGTTAAACTTGCTTCAAAATTAGTTGGTTACAAAATTGATGTAATCACCGACGAAGAAGAATCGGTTCGTCGCACTACAGAATTCAACCAAGCTTCAAAATTATTCGTTGAAGCGCTTGATGTTGAAGACATGATTGCTAACTTGCTTGCATCTGAAGGTTTCTTGACTGTTGAAGATTTAGCCTCGGCTGAAGTCTCTGAAATTCAGTCAATTGAAGGCTTCGACGAAGATGTTGCTAAAGAAATTAAAAAACGCGCAGAAGAATATTTGCAAAAAACTGCGTAGATATTTTTGTCGAGATTTATAATTTTTCTAAAATCTCGAAAAAAAACTTGATTAAATTTTGAACTAAAACAAATGACCGAAACAACAGATAATTCAGCATCGCGTTCAAAATTAACCTTAAAGCTTACACCAAAAGCTGCAGGAGTTGCGCCACAAGTTGCGCCTACAACCACTAAGGCGCCAGACACTCGTCGCGCAGGTTCTTCATCAGTGCAAGTTACCATCAAAGGTCGCAAAAGCGCAGCGCCACAAGAACCAACTCTTCCTAAAGGCTTAAGCAAAAGTGAATTTGAAGCAAGAATTAAAGCCATTGCCAGCACACAGGCTGTTGAAGTTGATGAGCATAATGTGATGGATAAAATTTCCAAAGTTACCAAAAAAGCTGCGGCAAAAAAACAAGAGGAAGAAGAAATTGCGCCAGTTGAAAATGAAGTTGCAGTTGAAGAAATTGCAGTTACAAAAGAAGAAAAACCAGAGCCAGAGCAAGTTGCGCCAGTAAAAAGCGCACCAGTTGAATATAGCGTTCGCGATAAAATTCAACAAAGTTTAGAGGTTTCTAATCGCCAAAAAGCTGAACGCGAAAAAATGCTTGAAGAGCGCCGCAAACTAGAGCAAGAGCGCCTTGAGAAAGAACGCGAAGCCCGCGCCAAAAACAAAAAATTCACCGATGACTTTGACAATGCCAACAATAAAAAGAAGCCACAATTCAAAGAAAATAAAGTCAATACTCGCAAATTAACTTACATTATTGACGATGAAAACTTTGACTCTGATGGCGCTGGTGGGTTCCGTCGCCGTAAGAAAAAATCACGCGAGCAACATGCACCTCAAGAAGCAAAAGAATACAAAAAAATTATCCGCGAAGTTTTATTGCCAGAATTAATTACAGTAGCCGATCTATCTGATCGCATGGCTGAAAAAACTGGTGATGTTGTCAAAAAACTGTTCTCGATGGGCATGGTTGCTACTTCCAACCAAGTTATTGACGCCGACACTGCTGAATTAATCATCGGCGAATTTGGCCATACCGCCAAACGCGTTTCGCACGCCGATGCTGAAACTGCACTTAGCCAAGAAGATGATTCAGCTTTTGAAAAAACGCCGCGCGCGCCCGTAGTTACTATTATGGGACATGTTGACCACGGCAAAACTTCACTGCTTGACGCCATTCGCACCACCAAAGTTGTTGATGGTGAATCGGGTGGAATTACCCAACATATTGGCGCTTCTCGCATCAAAACTAAAAGCGGAAAATTCATTACATTCTTAGACACTCCCGGCCACGAAGCCTTCACCGAAATGCGTTCGCGCGGCGCCAACATTACCGACATTGTCGTTCTAGTTGTTGCAGCCGATGACGGCGTTAAAGAACAAACCATCGAAGCAATAAGCCACGCCAAGGCCGCGAAGGTTCCCATTATTGTTGCAGTAAATAAAATTGATAAGCCCGGAGCAGACCCAGAGCGGGTTAAGCACGAATTATTATCGCACGAAATTATCTCAGAAGATTTAGGCGGCGATGTAATGTTTGTGCCAGTTTCTGCCAAACAAAAACTCAATCTCGATAAATTAGAAGAAGCAATTTTGCTACAAGCAGAAGTTTTAGATTTGCGCGCGCGCTACAAAGGCAAGTCTTGCGGCGTGGTTATTGAATCTCGCGTTGACCCTGCAAAAGGCGTTGTTGCTTCACTTCTTGTGCAAAAAGGCACCCTTGATATTGGCGACTTAATCGTTGTCGGTACTTCATTTGGCAAGGTGCGCAAAATGTCTGACGATAACGGCAAAAATTTAAAAATTGCCTCGCCGTCAATTCCAGTAGAAATTCTTGGCTTAAATCAAGCGCCAAATGCTGGTGATGAATTTTTTGAAGTTGAAGAAGAAAAACAAGCGCGTGAAATTATTGTTTATCGCGAAAGAAAAGAACGCGAAGAAAAGGCAATGAAAAATGCTGCACGCTCAATTGGCGACATCTTCCGTGAGTCTGGCAAAGGCCGCATCAAAAACTTAAATGTTATTATTAAGGCCGATGTACATGGCTCGGTTGAGGCAATTTGTGGCGCCGTAGTTAAACTAAACAATGACGAAGTTGCAGTTAAAATTGTTCATCAAGCCACAGGTGGCGTGAGTGAAAGCGATATTTCTCTTGCTGCAGTTTCTGGCTCTATCATTATCGGATTCAATGTTCGCGCCAATCCAGCCGCCAAAGAAATTGCTAAAGCAAAAAATGTCGATGTGCGCTATTACTCAATTATTTACAATGTAATTGATGACTTAAAACTGCTTCTTTCAGGAATGTTAGAGCCAACTCAAAGCGAAGAGGCTCTAGGTCAGGCAGAAATTCGTCAAGTCTTCAAAATTTCTGGTTCAGGAAAAATTGCCGGCACTTTTGTTACTTCTGGCATGCTCAAACGCAGCGCCAAAGTTCGCTTGCTGCGCGATAATGTTGTGGTTCATGACGGAATTCTTAAAACTTTGAAACGCTTCAAAGACGATGTCAAAGAAGTAAAAAATGGTTTTGAATGCGGTATTGCCTTTGAAAATTATGAAGATATCAAAGAAGGTGATATGATTGAATGCTATGAAATTATCGAGCAAAAACGCTCATTGTAATTAAATTTGTAGAAGTTTTTGCGTCAATACTGGCGCAATCCAACATATTTCTAAATAATTTTCATAATGAAAAAAGTTTTTCTTAAAAAAGCATTTTCAATAATTGAACTTTCGATTGTTTTGTTAATTGTTGGCGTAATTATTGCTGGCATTATTCAATCAAAAGACTTGGCGCAAACTTTCAAATTAAGCAATGCGCGCAGCCTTACTCGCAGCTCTCCCGTTACTTCAATTAACGGCTTACTTTTTTGGGCAGAAACTACCTTAGATGGCGCAATCTCTGACGCAAAAACTCCGCGCGATGCACAAACTGTCAGCAAATTTAACAACATTAACTGGAATTTAACCCAAAAAAATGGCCTAGTTCAATCTGACAATAGTAAAAAACCTCTCTACAAATTTAATATAATCAATAACCTGCCTGCCCTTGTATTTGACGGCATTGACGACTATTTAAGCAGTGAGAGTCAAATTTCCAACTCTACCTTTCTACCCAGCAATACCAACAATACTACTTTTGTTGTTTTTAATCCTCATGGCGCTGGATATTTATTTAGCTACTACCTATCTTCTGCAAGCAATTTCACTCTACAAGCCGCTGCGGCTCTAGATGACGAAGATAATGTTAATGCGCAATTTAGTTTTCCTAATTTAGATAATGCAATTACAAGCGATACAAAAATTATCAATCAGCCCAGCATTGCTACAATTTACAAAGAACCTGATGTTGTAGAATTTTTTCTTAATGGCCTGCTTGTATCATCGGTGGCGGATAGCAACAGCTTTGAATCGGGCTCTGCTCCAATCGATTTAGCTGCAGATCGATCTTTAGGTCATTACGATAATTTTATCAAAGCCGATATTGGTGAAGTTATCATCTATAATCGAGTTTTAAAAACTGAAGAACGACAAGAAATTGAAAAATATTTAAGTAAAAAATGGGGAATTGAATTATCAACCCCGGTTTCAATAGAAATTACACCCATCAATCCTTCATCTTAATTAATTAAATTTTATGACAATTAAATATCACATTTCAGCGCACATTCTTCACTGGTTCATGGCTTTGTTAATTTTTACATTACTTGGTCTTGGAATTTATATGACAGATTTTTTACCAAGCGACGCACCAAATAAATTTGCCATTTATGACTTACATAAATCTCTTGGTGCAATGGTTTTAGTGTTGGTTTTTATTCGCATCATTAACCGCTTCTTACACACCGCACCCGGCTTGCCTCAAGGCTTGCCAGCAATTGAAAAAATTGCTTCTCATACTGTGCATGCGGCGCTTTACGCATTAATGATTATCGTGCCTCTTTCTGGCTATTTAATGTCAAATTCTTACGGATTTCCTGTACATTTTTTCTCAATCACTTTGCCAAATTTAATTGCAGCAAAACCAGAAATGGGAAAAATCTTTGCTGAAACCCACGAAATTGCCGCTTACACTTTAATTGCCGCAATTGGCTTGCACATTGGTGGTGCGCTGAAGCATCGCTTCTTCGACAAGCCAGAAAATGATGTTTTAAAAAGGATGTTGTAATGCTAAAAAATCGCATCATTCCCTGTTTAGACATTAAAAACGGCCGCGTTGTCAAAGGCGTTAATTTTGAAAACTTAATTGACGCTGGCAATCCTGTTAATCAAGCGGAATTTTACTACAAAGATGGTGCTGATGAGCTTTGCCTTCTAGATATTAGCGCCTCTTCAGAAGATCGCCCAATTATTTTTGATGTTATAAAAGATGTCGCAAAAGTGTGTTTTATGCCCCTTACTGTTGGCGGCGGCATCAATAAAGTTGAAGATTTTCATCAACTTTTGCGTTGTGGTGCCGACAAAATTTCCATCAATAGCGCGGCAATAAAAAATCCGCAATTAATCAGCGACGCTTCTAATAAATTTGGCGCACAATGTGTGGTAGTGGCCATCGACGCTAAAAAAAATGCCGCAGGAAATTATGAAGTTTTTACCCATGGTGGAAAAAATGCTACTGGCCTAGATGCAATAGAGTGGGCGCTGCAAGCACAAAAACTTGGCGCAGGAGAAATTCTCTTAACCTCGATGGACCGTGATGGCACTAAGTCTGGCTACGATTTAGACTTGATAAAAAAAATTACCTCACAATTAACAATTCCGATAATTGCTTCTGGTGGGGTAGGAAATTTAGAACATCTGCGCGACGGCTTAAATGCTGGCGCCAATGCAGTTTTAGCGGCATCAATTTTTCACTTTAAAGAATTTTCTATTAAACAAGCGAAAGAGTTTTTGGCGCGAGAAAAATTATTGGTTCGATTGTAAATTTTCTAAGATGATTGAAATTTATTTGCAGAATTTTGCCTTATAAACTGTATCAAAACTAGGTCACGCTAATTCTCGCTGAAGCGAGACGC
>CANGNU010000067.1 GCA_947455365.1 Rickettsiales bacterium
GCTATCAATAACCTTTATAAGTACTGGATTTTTCTTTTTATGCTCTTTGCGCGTTATAACTAAAGATGCACCATAATCATCAACATTAATAAAATCACTACTTTTAAAAATCTTTTTAAAATCTTTTTCTTCAAGAAGCTTGTAAATAACATAGGTCTCAATCAATGCGATAATAGTTAAAACAAAATTACTATCCACTGATAACCGATTAAATAACGATACAAAAAAAAGTAAAACAAATATTAAAAACCAACGATATTTTTTCATAAATTATTAATCTGAATTAATTATTTATTGGAAATGTTCTTACTAAAATAATCGGCCCTTTGCTATTTCTTTTATCATTACTAATGCTATATTCCACTCTATATTTAAGAGGCAGCATGTCAAATTCAGATTCATCGCTTCCTGTAATATACGCGCCCAATATACCAGAACAAACCCTTTTATTTTCTTCTTCATCAAAACCATCCTCTTTTACAAAAATCATATTATCTACATTGAGAGTGCCTTGAAGATTCATTTTCTTAAATCTTTCAGCATAAGCATTAGTTACTACAGACTTAACAACACTAATAGTTTCTTGAGTATCGCATTTTGGAATTGGTTTGTAATAAAAAAATACAAAAATTAGGCATGCCATAGCTGAAACTATTATAGCCAAAACTACCTCTTTCCAATTAATAAATTTTTTAATTTTATTTTTCATATAAAATTTTATTTAAATTGCTCTACAACCCCGCCCGCGCCGCAGCAAGCCTTGCAATTGGAACGCGGTATGGCGAGCAAGAAACATAATCTAGTCCGACTTTGTGGCAGAAGTAGATTGACGGTGGGTTGCCGCCATGTTCGCCGCAAATGCCAAGCTTTATGTTTGGACGAGTAGCTTTGCCTTTCGCTGCGGCAATTTTAATTAGCTCGCCAACGCCTTCTTGGTCTAGCTCGGCGAATGGATCTTTCTCCATAATGCCGGCTTTTTGATAGTGGCCTAAGAAGTTGGCCGAATCATCGCGCGAAAGGCCGAAGGTGGTTTGCGTTAGGTCATTAGTACCAAAGCTGAAAAATTCCGCCTCTTCCGCAATCTTATCCGCAACCAGCGCAGCCCTCGGCAACTCAATCATCGTGCCCACCATATACTGCAACTTCACGCCCTGCTCTTTCTCAACTTCTTTCTCCGTCGCAATAATCAACGCGCGCAAAATTTGAATTTCCTTCTTGGTCGCAACCAGCGGCACCATTATCTCTAGCAGCACATCCTTGCCAGTTTCCTTCTTCACAATTGTCGCCGCTTCAAATATAGCGCGGGCTTGCATCTCATAAATTTCAGGGTAAGAAATGCCAAGCCTACAGCCGCGATGCCCCAACATTGGGTTCTGCTCTTGCAATTGATGCGTGCGATGCTTCACATAGCTAACATCAACACCCACAACGCGCGCCACTTCAGCAATCTCGCTATCTTTATGCGGCAAAAATTCATGCAAAGGCGGATCAAGCAGGCGGATAGTGACGGGAAGGCCTGCCATAATTTTAAAAATTTCAACAAAATCTTGGCGTTGCATTGGCAGAAGCTTAGCCAGCGCCTTCTTGCGGCCTTCTAGCGTTTCAGCCAAAATCATTTCGCGCACAGAAATAATGCGGTCTTCGTTGAAGAACATGTGCTCGGTGCGGCATAGGCCAATGCCTTCTGCGCCAAAGTCGCGCGCGGTTTGGCAATCAAGTGCAGTTTCAGCATTGGTGCGAACTTTTAGGGTGCGAATTTCGTCAGCCCACGACATTAATTCGTTAAAATCGCCCGATAAATTTGGCTTTAAAGTTGGCACAATTCCAAGAATTACATCACCCGTTGAACCGTTGATAGTAATGGTCTCGCCCTCTTTTACCTTAATGCCGCCAGCCGTAAAAAATTTACCATTATGCTCAACATGCAAACCAGAAGCGCCACTCACGCAAGGTGTTCCCATGCCACGCGCCACAACGGCTGCGTGCGATGTCATTCCACCTCTTGCAGTTAAAATTCCTTGCGAAACATGCATTCCCTTAATGTCTTCAGGGCTTGTCTCTACTCGCACGAGGATAACTTTCTCGCCAGTTTCGGCGCGCTTTTCTGCATCATGCGAAGAAAACACCACCACGCCAGAAGCCGCACCCGGAGAGGCTGGAAGGCCTTTCGCAATTACATTCACCACCGCTTTTGGGTCTAAAGTTGGATGCAAAAGTTGGTCGAGCGAGTCAGGTTCTATGCGCTTAATCGCCTCTTTTTTATCGATCAATTTTTCATGCACCATATCAACCGCAATCTTCACCGCAGCATGCGCCGTGCGTTTACCATTGCGGGTTTGCAGCATCCACAATTTTTTATTTTGCACCGTAAATTCAATATCTTGCATATCGCGATAATGCAATTCCAGCTTCTGATAAATCTTCATAAATTCCGCAAAAACCGCCGGCATCGCCTCTTCCATTGATGGCAACACAGAACCCAATTGAGCCTTGCCAGCATTGGTTATAGACTGCGGCGTGCGAATTCCCGCAACCACATCTTCACCTTGCGCGTTGATTAAAAATTCACCGTATAAAGCCTTTTCACCAGTAGAAGGATTACGCGTGAAAGCCACGCCAGTAGCGGAGTCATCGCCCATATTACCAAACACCATCGACTGCACATTCACCGCCGTGCCCCATTCTTGCGGCACATTATTTAGCGTGCGATAAGTAATTGCGCGCTCATTCATCCAAGAATCAAACACCGCGCGAACCGCGCCCCACAACTGTTCGTCAACATTTTGCGGAAAATCTTTTCCGGTTTCTTCCTTAACTTTTGCTTTAAATAATTGCGAAATTTCTTGCAAATGCGAAGCGCTTAAATCGGTGTCGAGCCTAGCGCCAAGCTCTTCCTTCTTCTCATCAAGAATTACTTCAAAGTTGTAGCGATCAACTTCCAGCACTACATCTGCATACATTTGAATGAAGCGCCTGTAAGAATCCCATGCGAATCGTGCATTGCCAGATTTCTCAACCAAACCCAAAACTGTTTTGTCATTCAAGCCCAAATTCAAAACCGTATCCATCATGCCGGGCATTGAGGCTCTAGCGCCCGAGCGCACTGAAAAAAGCAACGGATTTTTTTCATCACCAAATTTTGCGCCCAATTTTTCTTCAATTTGCGCCAACGCTTTTTCTACTTCCAACTTCAACGAATCGGGAAATTTTTTGCCATTTTTATAGTAAACATCGCAAACTTCAGTAGTGATGGTGAAGCCTAGAGGCACAGGCAATCCCATGTTTGACATCTCGGCCAAATTAGCCCCCTTTCCACCAAGCAAATTCTTCATTGAAGAATCGCCCTCAGATTTTCCATCGCCAAAAGAATAAACAAATTTTTGCCCTACAGAATTTTTAGTTTGAGACATTTTATAAAAAAATAAATTGAATGGGATTTAAAGAAAAGTACGCGGAAATATTAGAGGAAATAAGCTCTTAAGTCAACGCCACAAATGAAGGGCGAAGAAAATAAAAGCTTAGTTAAAACTATAGGCCAAATTTTTTGCCAAAAGCCGAAACTAAAAACAAAACTGCTGGTGCTGTAAACATCATACCATCAAGACGGTCAAGCACTCCGCCATGTCCCGGAATTATATTTCCAGAATCTTTCACGCCAAAAATGCGCTTGAATTTTGACTCAACCAAGTCGCTTGCTTGCTCAATTAACGACAAGAAAATGCTGATGATAACAAAAAATATTATGCCGCCAGAAAACATGAATGAACTGATGAAGCCAATCACAGCGCTAGCAACCACGCCACCGCACAAGCCCGACCAAGTTTTGTTAGGGCTAATATGTGGCGCTAATTTTGGGCCACCAAAAATTCTTCCTGAAAAAAATGCAAAAATGTCGGTAACCCAAATAATAGAAAACATCCAGAAGACAATATCGGCGTCAATTACGCGCAATTTGTAAACTGAATAAAGTGGAATTGAAATGTAGAAAAATCCAATTATGCGCCAGCGTTTTTCATCGGCAGAATTTTTGATAATGTCCAGCCACTCAACAGTCATCAAGATTGCCATTGCAATCACCAAAAATAAAAATAAATCTTTTGAAACAAAAATTGCATAAAGCGCAATTGGAATAAGAAATAATGAAGTGATAATTCTTTGTCTGGTGTTATTTGTAGGGTCAAGTTTTTCAACCTTTTGAATTAAATTTTTTATCACCGTTAAACCTTTGCAGAGTAAGCCGCTTACTGGACATGATTTTTTATCTTTTTCCATATTTTCTCTCTCTTTGATTAAAATTAATGATTGCTTCTAGCAGATTTTTTTTAGAAAAATCGGGCCAGAAAATTTCGGTAAAATAAAATTCGGTGTAAGCAGATTGCCACAATAAAAAATTGCTAATGCGCTGGTCACCGCCCGTTCTAATTAAAAGGTCGGGGTCAGGAATTTGTGGTTGATATAAATTTTGTGCGATTAAATTTTCGGTGATTTTTTCATCAATTTTTTCTGATAGAAAAATTTTATCAGAAATAATTTCACGCGTAATTTTTTTCACCGCATCAACAATCTCTTGCCTTCCGCCATAACTAAAGGCAACATTCAGTGTAAAAGCCACATTGCCGCGCGTTTCATCTTCAATAGCTTTAATTCTTTGTTTTGTAGATTCGGCAAGCTTACGCAAATCGCCCGAAATTAAAATTTTAACATTTTTTTTCATCAAAGATTGCGTATCTTTTTCAAGATATTCATCAAGCAACTTCATCAAATAAGCCACCTCATCTTTTGGCCGATTCCAATTTTCAGAAGAAAAAGCGTAAACCGTCAAAAATTTTACACCAATTTCCATGCAAGCATCAACTATATTCTCAATATTATCAGTACCTTTTTTATGACCAACTTGCAACGAAAATTTTTGTGCTTTCGCCCAGCGAAAATTGCCATCCATAATAATGGCAACATGCTGAGGAATGTTGATGTTAGAGGCTGAATCGACTAAAGAATTATTTTTAACAACAGAATTTTTCTTTCTAAAAATCATGAAATTTAGTTTTAAATTATTTACTAAATTTTCATCAATTCTTTTTCTTTTATAGCACAAGAATCATCAATTTTTTTGATAAATTCATCAGTAATTTTTTGCACAATTTCTGTAAAAGAATGTGCTGAATCTTTACCCAATTCTTTTTCGTGTTTTTTGAAATCATCAAGCACATCACGCCTTACATTACGCATTGCCACCTTTTTATCTTCACCATATTTTTTGGCCAATTTCACCATTTCTTTGCGGCGTTCTTCACTAAGTTTAGGAAAAATAATTCTTAGCAATTGCCCGTCAACCATTGGATTAAAGCCCAAATTAGCATTAGTAATTGCCTTCTCCACCGCTTTCACATTGGTTTTATCCCACACTTGAATTGTTAGGGTTGAAGCATCAGAAACCGAAACTGTTGCAAGTTGCGCAAGTGGCATAAAATCGCCATAAACCTCAGCTCTAATTGTATCAAGCGCATTCGGGCTAGCACGGCCAGTAGAAATTGAATCAAGGTCGCGCTTCAATGACAGCATGGTATCATCCATTTTTTTTCGCGCTTTGTTTGAAAGATCATTTATCATATTTATTCAATTTGGTTAATAATTTATTAGAAATATCAACAAAAAATGAAGTAATTTCACCTAAGTTAATAATTTTGTAATAATCTTTTTTTTCTAAACTTTACCAGAAGTAAATTAATTTTTATTCAGAAGTATTTTTAGAAATACAGAATAATTTAATTTATAATAGCTGTGTCAAAATAGGTCAGCGTGTCTCGCGTAGCGAGAATTAACGTGACCTAGTTTTGATTCAGCTATTATAAATTAAATTATTCTGTATTTCTAAAAATACTTTCTGAATAAAAATTAATTTACTTCAACCACCACCGCACCGCCTTGCCCACCGCCAATACACAGCGTTGCAAGCCCACGGTTTTTTCCACGGCGTTTTAATTCGCGCAGCAAATGAATAATAATTCGCGCGCCCGTCATGCCCACTGGGTGCCCTAGAGCCACGCCGCCGCC
>CANGNU010000068.1 GCA_947455365.1 Rickettsiales bacterium
ATTTTCAACCTGCGATAGATCTGCAAAGCTGCAGTAGCTCAACTTATAACATTCCCTTGCTCTATGAGAAGTCACAAACGGCATAGCATTTCTGTCCAACTTTGCCAATTCTGATGGATTTACATAGCCAGCATTGTAGCAGCTAATAGCGTCTTCACTTGCCAATTCATGAAGTTTATTATGATCATCTAGGGCCAAGACATTCAATTTGCGCTTACAAAGCTCTTGCGCGCCTTGCAAATTATCACCCTTAGAAAAAAAGATGGTCAATTTTTTTATTTTTTCAACATCTTCTTTTGCTAAATTTTCCAAAGTAAAAATGCCTCCGTCATAGCATTTAATCGCCTCATCAGAAGTTATGGCGTAAATTTTTTCATGGCTCAAATTTTTTAACTCGCCTGAATTTGCTAAATTTTTTCTATAAAAATCTACATTGCAAACATCATACTGCCCCTTTGATGTAGAGTCGTAAGCAAAAGTGCCGGCAACCGGACATTCATTGCTCTTTTCATTTTTGCAAAATTGCGGAAGAAAATTATGAATTTTTCCAGTGCCACCACCGCCAACAATAATTTTTTTAATTTCTGCAGAATTTACCAGACCCTCTCCAAATTTTTGCATTATTAGCACAAATGGCAAAGATCTTGCTTGTTCTGCGGTTTCAATTGAATCAAGAATTATCGACCCCGCCTTGCCCCTGTAGGCGTAAGACTCGGCAATAATTTTATAATTTTCCTCAAAATTATCCCAGTTAATTTCTGCACTATTTTTTACAAGAGATTCTTTATTTTTTGCTTCAATCATCACATAAAAACAACTATTGTCTTTACTCATGCCGTCATAAATAAGCTCTTGCGGAATATCTTTAGTGAGAGATTGGCAGCAAATCACCGCAGTGTCTCCTAAAATTAAACCGCGGTAATCGCCCTTTGGCAATTTTATCCAATATTTTCCTTCGTATTTTTTATCAATTTCCCCAACATCTATAAAAACATCTGGCATATTATTACTCGCTCTAGCTTCTGCGGCATTTCTTATTGTTCCGTTTTCATATAATTTTAGCGCAGTTTCAAAAACTTTATTTGAGTTGTCAGTTTTTGCTGGAGTAAAAAGTTTGTACTTAGAAAGAACCTTTGCCAAACTGGGATTTTCCACATATCTTGAAAATTGCACTCGCAAAGATATTTCTTGCAGCTGCTGAAAATTTTCTGGAAAAGGCTCTCCAGTCATAATTTGCCCCTGAATCTCTCGCGCTATTTTTAAAAGATTGATAGTTTCATAAATATCTGCACCTTTTGCCTTGGCCAAAATTAATGATTTCCAGCCATCTAAATTATAGCCAAAATCTTCATAATTTGCACATAAAGGAATTTCTTTATCAAATAAATCTGCAATAGGATTTCTTAAATTTAGCGAAGAGGTGGATAAAACAAGGGCGTCTAAAGATTTTATTGTGGGCAATAAAACCGCCATCTTATAAGCTCTTGATTCAATATTATCAACATTGCCAACGACACCATCTATTACTTGCGCTTGATATAAACAAATAATATAGAATTGCTTGTATCTTTGAAATTCTAGCGACACTTCTGTAGAATTTTGTGGAAAATATTTAAAGTGCTCATTGGAATTTATAAATGATTGGTAAATTTTTTGACTTAATTCAAGCTTCACTGCTGAAGAAGCTGGCTTAAAGTCTTCGCCGAATAGCTGCACTCCAAAATTTACATTGTCCGAATAGGCTTCTAAAAAAGATTTAAGATTGCTTATTTTTGTTGAAGTTGTGGCAGGATTATTATCAAAATCTTCTCCTAATAAAATTTTTAGCCTAGAATTTGTCTTTCTTTTTGCAGCCTCTTCACTTATTGCAGCCTCCGATAAGGCGTCATTTTGCGTAACAATATCGTATATTGTAGAAAAAGACATATTGGAAAAATAAACGAATTTATAAAATCACACTAAACCCCAACCTTAATTGGCCCATGCGCCTTGCCATGAATGAATTGGTCAAGATATTCATTGCCTGAAGAATACATTTCTTTCACACTGCCAAACCAAATAATTTTTCCTTCATAAAGCATGGCAATTTTGTCAGCAATTTTGCTAGCAGAATTCATGTCGTGAGTAATTGTGACTGTAGTGGCGCCAAGTTGTTTTGAATTGGCAATGATAAGGTCGTTAATGACATCGGCCATGATGGGGTCTAGGCCGGTGGTTGGTTCATCAAAAAAAATAATTTCAGGGTTAGAGGCGACAGCCCGCGCCAATGCTGCGCGCTTTTGCATTCCACCGGATAATTCTGAGGGATATAAATTCATCACGCGCTCTTCTAAGCCTACAGCGCGAAGCTTTTGCAGCGCAACATCTTTTGCATCTTTTTTATTCATCTTGCCCGCATTCATCAAGCGGAAGGCAATATTTTCCCAAATTGAAAGCGAGTCAAACAGTGCGCCGCCTTGAAAAAGAAAGCCAAACTTGCCCATAAGTTGATCGCGCTCATGCGGCTTAATGTTGGTAATTTCTTGATTGTCAATTTTAATACTGCCAGAGGTTGGCTCGATTAGTGAAGCGATAATTTTTATCAACACCGATTTTCCACTGCCCGAACCACCAAGAATAACCAATGACTCACCTTTTTTTACCTCAAGATTCACCCCGCGCAAAACTTCTTTTTCACCAAAATTTTTAACTAGATTTTTTATGCTAATTTTTGTGGTCACAGAGAAAAATATTTTAATTAATTTGTCATTCCCGCAAAAGCGGGAATCTGCTGCAAGTCTTGAATAGATTCCCGTTTTCACGGGAATGACAATTTATTTTACTTCAGATAATTTTTTATCAATTATTTTTTTCAAGCTTAAATAATCAACATAGCCTTCAGAAATTTCGCCGCCAATGAAGAAAGTTGGAGTTGAATGTAATTGCAAAGATTTTGCCGCTTCCATGCGCGCTTGCAGAATTTTTCCTTGCAGTTTTTGATCTTCAATACATGACTTAAAACGCTCACCGCTCATGCCGTCAAGCTTGGCAATTGATTCTAATTTTTCAGCATATTTTGGATCGAAGGCCCATGAATCTTGCGTTTTAAACAAAGCTTTAATTAAGCCATAATATTTTTCTGAACTGTTACCTTCATCTTTTGCGCGACATTCTGCAACCATTGCCGCTACTAGAGCCTGTTGGTTTAGTGGAAAATCACGATAAACAAATTGTACTTTTCCTGCATCAATATATTCCGCTTTTAATTTTTCAAATGCCTCGCGATAAAACATGGCACAGTGCGGACAAGATAATGAAGCATATTCAATCATCACCACTGGCGCTTTTCTGTCGCCGTAAACCAATTCAGAATCTTTTACCAACAATAATTTGTCGTCGCGTTTAGCAACCGCAGGCTCTGCAGCATCTTTATTAACTGCGGCATTAACTTCATCTTGCGCTTCAGTTGCAACTTCTTGCGGCGCTTGCTTGCCATATTTAAATGAAGTTTTAGTGTTATAGTTGCGAATAACCAACGCAACAAAACCAACTAACAAAGCCACAACAATTGTGATAATAAATTTTTTATTTAATGTAGATTTTTTATTTTTCATATTATGGTTTGGTTTTCGATTAAAAATTAAATTTTCTTCTTATGGAAATGGAAAAAATTCCACTATCAGTTTTTATTATTACTAAAAATGAGGCCGACCGCATTGACGCCGTTATTGGTGCCGCGCAAAAAATTGCCGATGAAATTTTAGTAATAGATTCTGGCAGCACTGACAATACTTGCGAAATTGCCAAAAACTGCGGCGCAACTGTAATTTTTAACGAATGGAAAGGATATGGTCAACAGAAAATTTTCGGTGAAAATAAATGTCGCAATAATTGGATTTTAAATATCGACGCCGATGAAGAACTGTCGCCTGAATTGGCCGATGAAATTAACGCGTTATTTGTCGGTAAATTACATGAAAATTATGTCGGTTTTCGCGTCAAAATTGTCAATAAATTTCGCTTTGAAAAAAAACCGCATCGCTTCGCTTATTATTATAATCAATTAAGGCTGTACAACCGCAATTTTGCTGGGTTTAAGAATAGCTCGGTGCATGATTCGGTAGAATTAAAAACCTCGCAAGGCCCTAATGGTGCAGCCGCAACGCTTGGTCAGCTGCAAAATATAATTTATCACCAATCATTCCGCTCTTACGAACACTGGATTGACAAGATAAATTCTTACTCATCAATGCAAGCAAAAGACAGCTTTGCCAAGGGCAAAAACCCTTCTTACAGCAAAATTTTCTTCACACCAATTTTCGCTTTTTTCAAAGCCTATTTTGTCCGCAGATATTTTATCTATGGCGCCCGCGGCCTTGTCTACAGCACTCTCTTTGCCTTCTCGCGTTTTGCCAAAGCAATAAAAACCAGAGAAATTTTTACTGCCAATAGGTAATTATTTTTGCCGAATCAACAAAGAAGCATCACCATAAGAATAAAATCGGTACTGGCGCGCAACCGCATGAGAGTAGATCTCTTTCGCCTTTTCTTTTCCAACAAAAGCCGAAACTAGCATAAATAAAGTAGATTTTGGCAAATGAAAATTTGTCAACAAAACATCTACAACCTTGAACCTGTAAGGCGGATAGATAAATATTTTGGTAGTAGTTTTTGCCTCGCATAATTTTCCTGCAGCATCTGCAACCGATTCTAACACTCGCAAAGATGTCGTTCCAACCGCGACAATTCTACCTCCACGCACCCTCGCCTGATTAATAATTTCTGCCGCCTCAGCAGAAATTGTAAAAGATTCCTCATGCATTTTATGCTCCTGCAAAGTCTCCGACCTTACAGGCAGAAAGGTTCCCGCCCCCACATTTAAAGTTACAAAAACTTTTTTTATTCCGCGAGCATCAAGCAAGTCAAACATTTTTTTGGTAAAGTGCAACCCTGCAGTTGGCGCCGCTACTGCATTGCCATCATTTGCATAAATTGTCTGATAGTTAATTTTATCTTGCTCATCAACATTTTTTGCATCTCTTTTAATGTAGGGAGGAAGTGGCACCGCGCCATATTTATCAAGCCTTTGCAGGTAATAATCATCAAGAAATTTTACCAAAGCAAAGCCATCTTCAAGTTTTTTTTCTACTTGTGCAAAAAAATCTGGCGCAATTTCAAGATAGTCGCCATCGTTGATTTTCTTGATGCCGCGCACTAATACTCGCCAAATTTTTGGTGCAATTTCTTGATCTAAATTGAATTCAATATTTTTTTCTACCTCACCCTGCGCCACAAACCTAGCGCCAGAGCTACTTTGCAAGCCGCTATCTGCAATATTTTTTACCACCCGCGCCACCAATTTTGCCTTAATCACCCGCACATCATTAAACACTAACACATCGCCCTCTTGCAAAAAACTAAGCAAGTCAATAAACTGGCGATCGAGTATTTTCGCGCCATCACAAACCACCATTTTGGTTTCTTCGCGCGGAAAAAACGGCTGCTGCGCAATTAAATTTTCGGGCAAATTAAAGTCAAATTCAGAAACTAACATAACAAAAATATTTTCGATGCAAAATAAAAATAGCGACTCAAGCCATGACACACAAGCTTCTAACGACTCGGTCGATTTTGGCTTCAAGAAAGTTAATCGCGAAGAAAAATCTCACTTAGTCAAAGGAATTTTTTCTAATGTCGCCAAAAAATATGACTTGATGAACGACCTAATGAGCGCTGGCGTGCATCGCATTTGGAAAAATAAAATGATCGAGGAAATTAATTTTGATAATTTTTCATCACAAAATTTCTTACAAGAAAATTTACAAAATAAAAATTCTAACAATTGCAATTCAGCCAACAGCTCTTCAAGCCTTAATTCTAGCACCTCAAACGCCAATTGCAACTTTATTGATGTTGCGGGCGGCACTGGCGATATTGCCTTTCGTATTACCAAAAAAGCGCAAGAAAAAAACATTCCTCATAAAATTGAAGTTGTCGATATCAACC
>CANGNU010000069.1 GCA_947455365.1 Rickettsiales bacterium
CGGTTTGGAGTTTTCTATTTTCTGCCTTCCCTGCTGGGTCTTCAAACGTTTTAATTGAATCACTCAAGACTTTTGCATTGCTTGATAGTGGGGACATTGCAGCAATAAACTTTTCTGCATTGGCCACTCTGGCTGCTTGATCACCCCCAAAATCTATTTCGATAGAATCTTCAGATGGTGCTAAAGTTGCGGTAACTCCACTTTTTTGCAGAACTTCATGCATTTTTTTAAGGAGTTCTTTTTCTCTTTCGATAGCATCTAGAGCTGCTGGTAATGCGGCATTAATATTCAGTTTATATTTCGCACCTTCTTTTGCTCGCTCTGTTTCTTCGCAAATTAAGTTTAGACTTAATGTTTCTTGTGGCACTGTTGGTACTTCAATTACAGGTTCGTCAAAGCCTTTGAATGGTTGGGCTGTTTTAAATAATCCATGTAATTCTTGATATATTTCTTCTTTCCGTTTGCCTTTCAATTCTTTAATTTGTTGTATTAGCGTATTTCTATCTCCTTCAACAACTCTTACTATGTTATCCGTTTCTTCTGCCTCCTTATCATCGCCACCTAAGCTTCTTTCGTATAAGTATATTTTTAAGGACGGATTTTTTTCAAGCAAGGCAGCTAATTCATCCCATTTTATTGAACTCAAAAAGTCTATGCTGGAAGTGGGATTTTTTAATTCATATAGATCGAGCATAATCCCGCCAACTGGATGAGGAGAGCCTTCTTTTGCTGTGCATAACGCTTCGTTAAAGGTCATTGCGCCAACACCTTTTTTAATTTTTCTGACTGTTTCCAATTCTCCGTCAATTCCTATTTTTTTTACTTTAGCTCCGCCTTCGGTTTTATGATATGTTCGCCATGTTGCTTCAGCAGCATTTTTAAAACTTGCTTCTTCATGCCATTCGCCCTGTTGTAATGCACTTGGGCCGGTGCGTTGCCATCTTGAGATATCAGTCGCTATTTTATCATCCCTTACTTGAGCTTTTTTGGTTTTGTATTTACTTGCTGGATGTGCAACGGTTTTGGGTAAATTGAGTCTTGTGTCTTTATTAGTTTGGCCAGGAAGCATTCCATAGCTAATGTGTGCACGAAAGTCGGCAAATCCAATGTTAAGTTTGTTTGGGTCTAATACAATTCCTAAAATTTGATTTTTATATAAAGACATGGGCACATTATATCCCTTATCTCCAGACCAAAATAATGAAGCAGAAAGAGCGGGGGTATCGCTGTGTTTATCATTTTCAGCAGTATTTCTGGTGCCATTTCTTTTACTAAAGTGCTCTAATTCATGCATGACTCCAACGGTGTCGCACATATGAACCAGAACCGGGAAGGCTTTGCCTTTGTTGGGGCTGCCTTCTGCCAGTGGTGAGTTCCAATATTTTTGGTTTGCTTCTGCGCGATATTTGGGTGCGGCTTTTATTCCTTCGGTGATGAAGGTTTTGTAGAGGTTTGGGTCTTGAGCTGCTTCTGCTAATGGTTTGTTATCCGCGCCTATTTCTGTTATTGCGCCGTCGGTTATTTCTTTGTCGGCGTCAGTAGTTGTTGCAAGAAAATAAGTTTTCTTATTAATGGTAAATTTTTTGCCTTGCGTTCCATCAACCGTTACATCTTCTTGTTTGCCAGGATCATTATCTACTAAAAACTGCGCGAGGGTTTTTGCTTCGGCTTTTTGTTTTTTTAGTTGGGCTTCTTTCTTCTTTTCTTCTGCGGTTGGTTCTGGCGCACCTGGAAGTGGTGTTTTAAGTGCTTCAGTTAGTTTTTCTATACTTACAGCCCAGTCGCCATGGCCATGGCCGCTTGGAGTTGACATTAGCGCTTCCCAATCACCATCATTCTTCTTATGAAGAGACTCGTATCGCACACCACCCTCATCAAGATCTCCAACAGCATTTTTATCTTGTTGCAATTTACCAATAAAACCATCAAAGAATTTTTGAGGATCATCGACATTAAAAGTGCATTTTTGATAGGTTCCTAGATCTTTTGACTCATTTTGTTGTATGTCAGATATTCCTAAGGCCTTTTGATTTTCTGTAAGATATTTGTGGAAAGAACCAATATTCTCTTTACATTTTATGTCATCCCCATGATTGCAATAGTCTTGTTCAAGAGAAATTTCAAATTTCATTTCCCTAATTGACTTATCTGCCTTGTAAGCCTCTTCATTGTAGAAAACTTTCGTATCTAAATGGAATGTTTTTAAATCTGCTGTGTCCATAATTTATTTCTCTAAACTTATTAATTGATGCAAATTGTTTTTGCCGTTGATAAAACCCATTAAACCCGCTCCCACCTAAACCGCAAGTAATTTTTCTACCACCGCAAACGCCGCGGCAATTTTTGTTGCGGCATTGCTGGAGTTGGTTGCATGTTTTACCGCCGCGCTGGCGGCGGGGTTAGCAGAATTTTCAACAAAAAGCAACTTTTGATTGGCCAATAATTTCACTTTGCCTTTACTAGCAAAAACCATCTGCAATAAGGCTTCAGGGTTGTGGAATTTATTATTTTTGAAGCTGATAACCACGCCATCTTTTTGCATTTCCAATTTTTCAATTGCTAAATTTTTGCATTGTTGTTTTAGCAAGCTTACTTCGGTTAAATTGGCAACTTCTTGTGGCGCTTTGCCGAAGCGGTCGGTCATTTCGGCGAGCAGATTTTCTTGTTGCTCGCGGTTTTTTACCAAGGCAATTTTTTTGTAGAAGGACATGCGCAGGCCAAGGTCGGCAATGTAGCTTTCTTCGATTAATAGCGAAATTCCCAGTTTAATTTGTGGGGTGAAATCTTCCTCGGTGGTGGTGTTGTTGATGTTGTTTTCGGCCGCGCTGGCGTTAGATTCCCGCTTTTGCGGGAATGACATTTTGCATTTGTCATTTTCAAGTTCACTGTCATTCCCGCGCAGGCGAGAATCTTGCCCCAAGCCTTGCCCAGAGCCATTTTCTACCGCTGCAAGTTTTTTCGCCAATTGCGAATTATTCCACAATTGCTCACTCTTCACCCGTGCAATTTCCTCCACCAACATTTGCTGATACAGCTCAACCCCAGTCTCGCGAATATGCCCCGATTGCTCATCGCCAAGAATATCGCCACTGCCGCGAATATCCATATCGTGCGAGGCAATGGTAAAGCCAACGCCAAGGCTGTCCAAATTTTGCATTACTTCCAGTTTTTTCTTCGCATCTTTGCTTGGTTTGCCCACATTCAACATAAAATAAGCATAGCCGCGAACCTTGCCACGACCGACTCGGCCGCGCAATTGATAAAGTTGAGCTAAGCCAAACATTTCTGCTTTGTAAATAATAATGGTGTTGGCGCTAGCAATATCAATGCCTGACTCGATGATGGTGGTGGAAAGTAAAACATCAATTTTGCCGTCGTAAAAATTATTCATAATTTCATCAAGCTGCGCCGGCGTCATCTGGCCGTGGGCGTGGGTAATTTTTATTTCTTCGGGCAGAAGTTTTTTCAGTCGGCGCTCCATTTCAGAAATGTCGCTAACTCGCGGCACGACGAAGAAAACTTTGCCGCTGCGTTGATATTCGCGCATGATGGCCTCGCGCACAATTACGCCGTCGTAAGGCATGACAAAGTTGCGCACTGCAAGGCGGTCGAGAGGCGGCGTGGCAATTAAACTTAATTCTTTCACGCCAGTGAGTGACATTTGTAAAGTGCGTGGAATGGGCGTCGCCGACAAAGTGAGAATATGCACTTCGTGGCGCAGCTCTTTCAGGCGCTCTTTTTGTGCAACGCCAAAATGCTGTTCTTCATCGACAATTACTAGGCCAAGATTTTTAAACTTGATGTTTTTGTTGAGCAAAGCGTGGGTGCCAATAACAATATCAACGCTTCCCGCTTCAAGTTCTTGTTTTATTTTTTTCGCCTCAGCGGCCGTAACAAGGCGCGAAAGTTGTTTTATTTTTAGCCCCGTGCCTTCAAAGCGTTTAGTGAAATTGTGAAAATGTTGGCGGCAGAGTAGGGTGGTGGGGGTGATAATTGCAACTTGGGTTTTTTCTGCGGAAGCGGAAATCTTGCTTGCGCCCGAGCAAACAATAAACGCCGCGCGCATTGCCACTTCTGTCTTGCCAAAGCCAACATCGCCGCAAACCAGCCGATCCATTGGGCTGCCTTTTTGCAAATCATCTTCAATTTCATCAATTGCTTTTAGCTGGTCGTCAGTTTCAACAAAGCCAAATCTTGCCTTAAATTCATCGTAAAGGTGAGGCTCGGCAACATAGACGGGCGCTTGCTTGACATGCCTTGCCGCCGCAATTTTTATTAATTCTTCCGCCGCAACTTTTATACGATTTCTTACTTTTGCTTTGCGATTTTTCCACGCCGCTACACCAAGACGGTCCAGCTGAATTAGCGGGTTGTCAGCCCCATAGCGGGTGATTAAATTTATGTCTTCAACTGGCACAAAAAGCGTATCGCTGCCACCATAAATTATTTTTAGCATGTCGGTTTTAACCGCGCTGGCGTTGGCTGTAGAGGAGATACTATTCCCACCACCATTGTCATTCCCGCGCACGCGGGAATCTAACTCCACAACATTTCCCGCCGATAAATTTATGGTGTGAATGCCATCAAAGCGGCCAATGCCATGGTCGCGATGCACAATTAAATCTCCAACATTAATGCTAATCCCTTCCTCTAAAAGCCTTTCCACCGCTGCCTTGCCACTAGATTTTTTGCGCACAATTTTCTCGCCAAAAATTGCCTGCTCACCAATTAAAATAAAATCAGATGCCGCAAAGCCCTCAGCCACCTGCAACAAACAGGTTTCAATTTTTAGATTAAATTCCAGTAAAAGTTTTTTGAGGCGCTCTTGCGATGACTCTGCCACGCAAGCAATCAGCACTTTCACCCGCGATTTTGCTGGGGCCCGCTCGTTTAAAAATTCCTGCAATAATTCTAGCGGATCACGCGCATTAGTTCTTCCCGCTAGCGCAAAATTGGGCACCGCAGAAATTTCTAAATCAAGCAAACGCGCGCCAGCATTGGCTGAACTGAAATTGTTAAAAATAATATGAGTATTTTTTGCCAGCAAATTTTTTATTTCATCACTCGAAAAATAAAGCAATTCTGGCACCAGTGGATTATAAATTGTGCCCGAAATTTTGCTTTCACGAAGGCTCTCCACCCGCGATTTATAATATTCCAAGACCATTTCCCATCTTTGCTCGGCCTGCGCAAAAATTCGCTGATTCAAAAAAATTACCGGCTGTTTTAAATAATCAAAAACACTAACTAATTCTTCATTATAAAACAAAGGCAACCAATGCTCCATGCCGCTGTACGAGCGACCTTCAGACACTGAAGAATAAAGTTGGTCATCATCATTCAAGCTAAAATTTTGGCCAAAATTTTTGCGATATTTTTCACGAAAATTGGCGCAAGTTTGTTCGTTTAAAATAACTTCACTGGCGGGTAAAATTTCTATGCCACGCACCAAGCCTTGCGACAGTTGGGTTAAAGGCTCAAATTCTTTTATCGATTCAACTTCTTCGCCAAAAAAATCAATGCGATAACCAACCAAATTTGAAGCGTAATTCATGACAATATCGACAATGCCACCGCGCACTGCAAACTCGCCTGCATCGTTGGCCGAGGCTTGTCGAGAGTATCCGTTAAAAATTAAAAATTCGGTAATTTGCGCAATAGAAATTTTGCTTTTTGCCTTTACAAAAAGTCCCGAATTTTTGACTAATGATGGTGGAATGATTTTTTGCGCAACCGCGTTAATGCTGGTTATAACGAGAAAATTTTTTGCAGATGAATTTTGCGCAGATGAAATATTTTGTTCAGAATTTTTTAACTGCAAATTATTTTTTTCATCAGAATTTTTTGCAGAAGAATTTTGCACCGCGCCATTTTTTGCAAAATTTTTCTGCGCTAAATTATAAAGCGCTTTAATGCGCGACCCAGCAATAGCCTGCTTTGGCGAGGCGCGATCA
>CANGNU010000070.1 GCA_947455365.1 Rickettsiales bacterium
GAGCGGCCGTTATCTAGCAAGGCGTCAACCGACTCTTGCAACATGCGCTTCTCATTTTTAATGATGATATCTGGCGCAGAAAGCTCAATTAGGCGCTTCAAACGATTGTTACGGTTAATTACGCGACGATACAATTCGTTTAAGTCAGATGTCGCAAAGCGGCCACCATCAAGCATTACCAACGGGCGAATATCAGGCGGAATAACTGGCAAAACATTCATCACCATCCATTCGGCTTTATTGTCAGATTCCAAAAATTGCTCAACCAATTTCAAACGCTTAATTAACTTCTCTTTTTTCAATTCCGAAGTTTGCGTAGAAAGGTCTTCGCGCAAGTTTTTACGCAATTCGCTTAAATCAATTTTCTTCAATAAATTTTGTACCGCTTCCGCGCCCATTTCGGCGATGAACGCACCATAACCATGCTCTTCTTGCGCTTTTTGATATTCATCTTCGCTTAAAATTTCACCTTCTTTCATTGGCGACATTAAGCCGTCAGTTACAATGTAATTTTCAAAGTAGATAACTTTTTCAATTGACTTAAGCGTAACGCCAAGAAGTGTTGAAATGCGCGATGGCAAAGACTTCAAGAACCAAATGTGAACAATTGGCGCTGCAAGTTCAATATGGCCCATGCGTTCACGACGAACCTTAGAAGATGTAACTTCTACGCCGCATTTTTCGCAGACAATTCCTTTATATTTGATGCGTTTATATTTGCCGCATAAGCATTCGTAATCTTTGATTGGACCAAAAATTCGGGCGCAAAATAAACCGTCGCGTTCAGGCTTGAAGGTGCGGTAATTAATGGTTTCTGGCTTTAAAACTTCACCAAAAGACCAAGAGCGAATTTTGTCTGGGCTGGCGATTGAAATTTTAATCGCGTTAAAGTCGAGTAGATCAACTGCGCTGTTTGAGTTGATGCTTAAAAGACCGTGTGAAGAAGTTCCTGCTAATGACATAATAAAATTTTAAATTTTATACTAAATTTTGGTATAATTCTTTGTTTCGGTAGAAAGCTTTTCTAGATCTTGTCCTCGAAAAAAGCCTGCCAGAGCTGCCTTGCGGCTGAACGAAGCTGCGCTTCGAGACGCTCGCAAAACAGCTCTGACATTCTTTTTTCTACCTTTGGCTTTTGCAGGCTTTCTACCTGCTCAAGCCCTTTTTCATTTCATTTTATTTTTCTACTAATTCAATGTTCAAGCCTAAAGAGCGAACCTCTTTAATCATAACATTAAACGATTCTGGAATACCGCAATTGAAATTTTGGTTACCTTGAATGATTGATTCGTAAATTTTAATACGACCAACAACATCATCAGATTTAACCGTAAGCATTTCTTGTAGCGTGTAAGCGGCGCCGTAAGCTTGTAGGGCCCAGCACTCCATTTCTCCGAATCTTTGGCCACCAAAGTGCGATTTACCGCCCAAAGGTTGCTGTGTAATAAGACTGTAAGGCCCAATTGAACGAGCGTGAATTTTGTCATCAACCAAGTGATGCAATTTCAGCATGTAAATGTAACCTACGGTAATTTTGCGGTCAAATTGTTCACCGGTTTTACCGTCGCACAAGTTGATTTGGCCAGATTTATCTAAGCCAGCAATGCCAAGCAAGTTGCTGATGTAATCTTCTTTGATGCCATCAAAAATGCCCGTTGCAAAAGGAACGCCGCCCTTTAATTTTGTTGCAAATTCGATAATTTCATTATCTTTCATTGCTTCAATTAGGGTAACTTCACTTTCTAGCGAGTAAATTTGCAGAATTTTTTCGCGCAATTTATTAGCTAGGTCAGCCTTTTTCTCAACGGCTTCATCAATAATTTGGCCAATTTGTTTGCCCAAGTTTTTTGACGCCCAACCTAAATGCGTTTCAAGAATTTGCCCAATGTTCATCCGCGAAGGCACGCCTAGCGGGTTCAACATGATGTCAACTGGTTCGCCATCTTCAGAATAAGGCATGTCTTCAATTGGAGCAATTTTTGACACAACACCTTTATTACCGTGACGGCCGGCCATTTTATCACCAGGTTGCAGGCGATATTTTGACGCGACATAAACTTTTACAATTTTCAAGACACCTTGACCAAGCTCATCGCCAGCTTTAATTTTCACAACTTTGTCGGCGAAATCTTTTTCAATTTCAGCAACTTCTTTATTGTGAGCTTTAACGATTTGCTCAGCCTTGTCCATAACTTTCGCGTCTTCTACAACCACTTTGGTTAGTAAGAATTTTGAAAGCGCGTCTAAATCTTCTTTTTCAAGTTTTGACTTAGCTTTTAACTTATCAACATTGGCAGCAAGTTTTTCGCCAACAAATAATTCGGTTAAAGCATTACGCATTGCAGATTCAATAAAGCTGATGCGCAAGTTTTTGCCTTTAGAAAGCTCTTCAACTTGTTGCATTTCAATGTAAATTGAGCGCTCATCTTTTTCGATACCTTTGCGCGAGAAAACTTTTACATCAACGACAACACCGTCAATGCCAGTAGAAGCGTAGAGTGAAGAGTCTTTTACATCAGAGGCTTTTTCACCAAAAATTACGCGAAGAAGTTTTTCTTCAGGAGTCATTGGAGCTTCGCTTTTCGGCGTAGTTTTACCAACCAATAAATCACCCGCTTTAACTTCCGCGCCAATGTGAATGATACCTTCTTCGTCAAGTTTCGCCAATGATTCTTCGCTTACATTTGGAATGTCGCGAGTGATTTCTTCGGGCCCTAAACGAGTATCGCGCGCAACCACTTCAAGCTCTTCAATGTGAATTGAAGTGAAAGTGTCGTCGGCAATTAATTTTTCAGAGATGATGATCGAGTCTTCAAAGTTGTAGCCGTTCCAAGGCATGAAGGCAACGCGCACATTTTTTCCAAGGGCAATTTCGCCATTAGCAATTGAATGTCCGTCTGACAATACATGTCCTGCTTTAACCTTTTGGCCAAGCTCTACAACTGGGCGCTGGTTAATGCAAGTATCTTGGTTGGTGCGAATATATTTCGCCAAGTTATAAACCTCAATGTGTGGCAAGCCAGCAGAATCAAGCGATTCCACGACAATTTTTGACGCATCAACAAATTTTACTACACCGGCAAATTTGTTTTTAACTACTGCCCCAGAGTCATGGCCAATAATTGCTTCCATTCCCGTTCCCACAAGTGGAGCGTCTGGACGAAGCAATGGCACGGCTTGGCGTTGCATGTTTGAACCCATCAAAGCACGGTTCGCGTCATCATTCTCTAGGAATGGAATTAGCGTTGTGGCAATTGAAATAATTTGCTTAGTAGAAACTTCAGCAAAGTCGATTTTGTCTGGGGTCATCATCACAAACTCGCCATTTTTGCGGCAATTTACTAAATCTGACTTAATATTTCCCTTTGCGTCAACTTCAATTGTTGAAGGCGCAATAGCAAAATCAACCTCTCCCATTGCTGACAAATAAACAATTTCGTCAGTAACTTTTTTGTTGACAACTTTGCAATAAGGAGTTTCGATAAAGCCATAGTCATTAACACGGGCGTAAGTAGCCAAGCTGTTAATCAACCCAATATTCGGACCTTCTGGCGTTTCAATTGGGCAAATTCGACCATAATGTGTCGGATGTACGTCACGCACTTCAAAACCAGCGCGCTCACGAGTTAAACCACCAGGCCCCAATGCTGACAAACGACGCTTATGCGTAATGTCAGAAAGTGGATTGGTTTGATCCATGAATTGCGACAATTGCGAAGTAGCAAAAAAGTCTTTAATAGCAGTAATTAGCGGCTTAGAATTGATTAAGCTTTGCGGCATAATTGTGTCAACTTCTACCGAATTTAATTTTTCGACGATAGATTTTTCAACTCGCGCCATGCCAATACGCATTTGATTTTCCACCAATTCACCAACCGCGCGAATTCTTCTATTCGCTAAGTTGTCAATATCATCGGTTTTTAAATCATTATGCTTAGTTAAGCTTAAAATTTTAACGGTTTGCTTAATGTCATCATAAGTTAAATGCAGCGTGTTTTTATCAACATTTAAGCCAAGACGATGGTTCATTTTCATGCGACCAACATCTGACAAGTTGTAACGCGCATCGGAGAAGAATAAATTCTCGAAGTAATTTTTTGCAACTTCAAGTGATGACGGAGCCTCGCCCAACTTGATTGCTTTGTAAATATCGTACAAAGCATCTTTTTGGTTTTGGTTTTTATCCAACAACATTGTGTTGTACAAATATGGCCCAATGTCTGATTTACTAGGGTTGACAATGTAAACTTTAGAGAAATTCAACTTCTTCAAAACTTCTAAGCTTTCTGAAGTAACAATTCCACCAGCTTCAAGCAATAATTCGCCTGTTTCAGGGTCGATTAAATCTTGCGCCATAATGTAACCAGGCAAAATTTCGTCAGTTAAAACATAAGTTTCAAACTTTTCGTCTTTAAGCTTTTCAAGGGCGCGACGGTTAAGTTTAACACCTTCTTTAACTTTAATTTCGCCGGTATCAGCGCAGATTAAATCATAAGGCATTTTTTTGCCGATGAAAATTTCACCGTCAAATTTAGTTGTCCAACCGCGTTTAGCTAGGTTAATTTCAACTGTGCCGTAGAAAGTGCGAATAATGTCTTCAGATGACATATCGATTGCGCGAAGCAATGAAGAAACTGGAATTTTGCGCTTTTTATCAACACGGAAATGCATGACATCTTTGCTGTCAAATTCCATGTCAAGCCAAGAGCCAAGATGTGGGATAATTTTTGCTGTGTAAGATTTTGAATCTGAAATTTTAGCATTTTCGCTGTCAAAAAATACACCAGGAGCGCGACGCATTTGCGACACAACCACGCGTTCTGCGCCATTAATAATGAAACTTCCTGTTTCAGTCATTAAAGGAACATCGCACAAGTAAACTTCTTGTTCTTTGATTGAGCGAATTTCTTTAATGTCACTGCCTTCTTCTTTATTCCACAAAATAAGGCGAAGTTGCGCATGCAAAGGAATTGAGAAGGTTCTTCCAGCAGAAAAACACTCGCTCGCTTCATATTTGGGCTTGCCTAAACCATATTCAACAAACTCAACCGTAATGCGGTCTGACGAGTCAGCCAATGGAAAGAATGAATTGAAAACTGATTGAATGCCGACATTTTGTCTTTTTTTCGGCTCAACATTTGCTTGCAAAAATTTCTCGTAAGAATCTTTTTGCAACGAAACCAAATAAGGAATGGCTTCTTTATCTTTGCTGTTGCTGAAACTTTTTCTCAGAACAACTTGATCAAAACTACGATTCTGAATCACCAAAAACCCCTCTAATTAGTTATGATTTTTCTGACGCGGTCGCCAGAATTTTATATTTTGTACGCTGCTTGCAGCAGACTTTGCGAATAAATTAGCGCCAATTTAGGCACTAATCTAAACGCCAAAAGCCAACCTAATTTTAACAATTAGGTTGGCCGAAAATTGAAAACAATAATTATTTCAATTCAACTTTAGCACCAGCGGCTTCAAGTTTTTTCTTAATTTCGTCAGCGTCAGCTTTAGAAACATCAGCTTTAACTGATTTAGGAGCAGCTTCAACTAGATCTTTGGCTTCTTTCAAACCAAGACCAGTGATAGCTCTCACTTCTTTAATTACATTGATTTTATTTTCGCCAAAAGCGGCCAAGATAACTTCAAATTTGTCTTGCACTTCAACAGGTGCAGCCGCAGCAGCAGCGCCGCCAGCAGGAGCAAATGAAGCAGCAGAAACGCCCCATTTTTCTTCAAGTTTTTTGCTTAAGTCAGCAAGTTGCAAAACTGTCAAAGATGATAATGTTTCGCAAAGTTGTTCAAGATTAGCTGTCATGTTTTTATAAGTTTAAGGTTGTTAATATTTATTCTGTTTTAGATGCATCACTATCTTTAAATAGAGTCGCTAAACCAGCTTGCGGAGCCTGTAAAAC
>CANGNU010000071.1 GCA_947455365.1 Rickettsiales bacterium
ACCAGAAGCAGCAAGCGCCTTCAAGCTTGTAGTCTCTAGAGTGCAAGAGGTTACGGGAAACATTCTTGATATCATTTCACAATTGCTTAACAAGCTGCTTGGCTGGGCTGGCGTTGATATCGACCTTAACAAAATTAAAGTTGATGTTAATCACGCTGGGCCTGACGCAACGCCGCATCACTACCATGAAATTGGCAAGCCAGAGCCTGTCAGTCCAGCTGTTTCAAATAATGGTGCGCCAAATAAATAAACAATGCTAGCGTTGCTGCGATCAATTTTAAATCTTGCCAGACTTCTCCTGCTTTTTTTGGCTTTTCTGCTGCTTTATCCTTTTTTAAAAAAGCGCTCGGTTTTTTTATTTCTAAAATTTGCGGGGCCATCTTTTATAAAATTAGGGCAGGCGCTTTCAACTAGGCCAGACTTGGTTGGGCGGGCCATGGCAGAAACTCTCTCGCATTTTCAAGATAAGCTTACGCCATTTTCACCAAAGCTGGTGAAAAAAATTATGCAACGAGAATCTGGTTCTGACTTTTCACAAAAATTTGTTGAGTTTAATTTTGTAGCGCAAGCTTCGGCGTCAATTGCGCAGGTGCACAGGGCGGTAATTTTGGTTGATGAAAATGGCAGGGAAAATTCTGCAAATAAATTTAGTCAGAAAAGTTCATCAAGTGCCACAACTGGCTCTGCCGTAAGGCGCAAGGTGGCTGTAAAAATTCTTCGTCCGCGCATTAAGCAAATTGTTGCGCGCGACATTGCTACTCTTTCCTTAATTGCCAAGCTTCTGCAACCCTTCGCAAAATTCACCGCCAAAACTTTGCACGACATAAATTTGGTGCTCAAAGAATCAACTAAAAGTGAATTAAATTTACTCAAAGAAGCGGCTAATGCAATGCGTTTGAAGCACAATTTGCAAGGCTTGGCGGCAGAGGGTGTTTTATTTTATGTACCGCAAATTTTTCTTAAATATTCCACGCCAAATATTTTAGTCAGCGAATGGATTGACGGCGTGCCATTTTCAAATCAGGCGGCAATTCACGCGGCGCCGTTCGATAAAAAACAAATTGCGCGCAACCTTGTTATTAGCTATTTCACGCAAGTTTATTCTGATGGATTTTTTCACGCCGATATGCATCCGGGAAATTTATTTTTAATGAACAAGGGCGCCCATGCTGGTGCGATTGCGGTTGTTGATTTTGGCATTATGGGCGAGATTGACAAAAAAATGCGCATTGCCGTTGCCGAAATTTTTATTGGATTTTTACATGAAGATTATAAAAAAGTGGCGCAATTGCATATTGATGCAGGCCTTGTCCCAGCTAATACCAGTGTTTATGACCTTGCACTTTCTTGTCAAAAAATTGGTGAAATAATTGGCGGTTCTTCAGTAAAAGAAATTTCTCTTGCAACATTACTGACTCATTTAATTGCCATGACCCGCGAATATCAAATGATTGCGCGACCAGAGCTGCTGCTATTGCAAAAAACTCTGTTGCTGGTTGAAGGCGTTGGCGTAATGCTTGATGATGAGCTAAACATTTGGGATTTAGCGCGGCCTTGGGTGAAAGAATGGGCGAAAAAAAATATTGGCTTTGATGCAAAAATTCGTGATGCGTTGGTTGATTTATTTGATGCGGTGCGCGGGGCGATTAAGGCGCATAAGGGTGGAGTTTAAGTGTTATTTAAAAATGGAAAATGGTATAAACATCTGTCTAGTGTTTGTAAATCTCCTTTCGATGTCCAACCTCAACCACCAAAACCAACAGCTGCTTATCTTGAATTTCGCAAATAATACGATAATCACCAACGCGATAGCGCCATAATCCACTAAGGCCGCCAGAGAGCGATTTTCCTAGGCTGCGAGGTTCTTGTAGCGCTCTATTTTTTAAATAATCGGTAATTCTTTTCTTTTTATTTTTGTCGATTTTGGCAAAAGTTTTTTCTACCTGTTTAGTGAATTCAATCTTCCAAGCCATATTTTTCGATAATTTTTTCTAGGGTGATAGTTTTGCTGCCGCTGCGTTTATGCTCAATTAAAGCTTTGATGCCGTCTTGTAAATCTTGTTGATCTTCAAGATAAGTTTCGAGTGATTTGCGCAAGATGTAAGACTTAGAGCGGTCTTGCTTCTGGGCGGTTTTTTCAAGAAGATGCAAGAGCTGATCGTCAATTTTTAATGAGATAATATTGCGAGATTCTGCTTTCATAAATAATTATTATTGGTTACTATTAGTGATAGTAAGTGATTATAACTAACAATCAACAACAATCATGACTTATACAATCTCATCACTAAAACAATATCATCAGCAATGCAAAAAAGCAGCGGAAAATCCGCAAGAATTTTGGGGTAAAATTGCGCAGAATTTTCATTGGTTTGAAAAATGGCGCAAAGTTGAAAATTGCAATTTTTCTGCAGCGAAAATTGAATGGTTTTCTGGTGGCAAAACTAATCTTGCTTATAATTGTTTAGATCGTCATTTTTTAGCGGCAGAAGCTATTTCTTCGCAAGATATTTTAAATAGCAACAATGCTCGCCCATCTAAGGCTGATGCAAATAAAGTTAATTCTGAAGTTACAAAAAACAAAATTGCCATCATTTTTGAGCCAAATAATCCACAAGAAAATTCGCGCAAAATTACTTATGGCGAATTGCATGAGCAGGTTTTGCAAATTGCGCGACTCTTACTGGCGCAAGGCGTGAAGGCAGGTGATAGAATTTGCATTTATATGCCAATGATTCCTGAAGCCGCGGTGGCTATGCTTGCATGCGCTCGCATTGGCGCAATACATTCGGTGGTATTTGCGGGCTTTTCGGCAAAGGCTTTGGCGCAGCGCATGCAAGATTCTCAGGCAAAAATGTTGATAACTGCCGATTTACTTTTTCGTGGCGACAAAATAATTCACTTAGCAGAAATTGCTGCAGAAGCGCTGGCAGAGTGCGAATTTGTTGAGTGCGCGGTGGTTTATAAAAGAGGTGAAGAAGAAATAAAATTTGCGCGTGGAAAAAATTCTGCGACAAATTTGTCAAAAAATAATTCTAGTGAAGCGCCAGTAAGTCTTGATAGTACTGATTTAAACCCTGCTACAAAAATAATAATCTGGCAAGAAGAAATAAAAAATCACGCAGCCGATGCGCCAGTTTTTCAAGCCGATTCTGAACATCCGCTTTTTATTTTATACACTTCGGGCTCTACGGGCAAGCCAAAAGGCGTCATGCACACTCACGGCGGCTATATGGTTTATGCGGGCTATTCCTTCAAAAATGTTTTTCAATATCAAGATAACAATATCTTCTTCTGCAGCGCCGATATTGGCTGGATTACTGGTCACTCATATTTAATTTACGGCCCACTTTTAAATGGTGCGACAACTTTAATGTTTGAGGGAGTGCCAACTTATCCCACTCCCGCAAGGTTTTGGCAGGTTATTGAAAAACATAAAGTTAATATTTTTTACACCGCACCAACCGCAATTCGTGCGCTAATGCAAAAGGGCGATGAATTTGTGCAAGGCCATAATTTGCAATCGCTCAAAACTTTGGGCACAGTGGGCGAGCCCATTAACCACGAGGCTTGGCAATGGTATTATGAAAAAATTGGCGGTGGAAAATGCGCTATCGTTGACACTTGGTGGCAGACGGAGACTGGCGGCATCATGATTTCAGCATTATCAGGAATTACCGAAAGCAAGGCAACTTTTGCTGGCTTGCCCCTGCCGGGAATAGCGCCAGTGCTGCTTGATGACCATGGTGTAGAAATTACCGAGCCTAATAAAACTGGCAATCTCTGCTTCAAACAACCTTGGCCTAGCATGATTCGCGGCATTTGGAATGATGCGGAAAAATTTCGCGATACTTATTTTTCGCATTTCGCAGAATATTATTTTGCTGGTGATGGTGCTTTTCGCAACGAAGACGGGCTCTACAGAATCATTGGCCGCGTCGATGATGTGCTTAATGTTTCTGGCCATCGCTTGGGCACGGCAGAAATTGAAAATGTTATTAATAAACATGAAAATGTTGCCGAGTCCGCCGTTATTGGCTTTGCGCACCCAATTAAAGGTGAGGGAATTTGTGCTTTTGTTACGGCAAAAAATATTTCTGCTAATACAAAAAATCTTAGTGAAGAAATTGCAGCTTTGATTGTGGAAGAAATTAGCGCCATTGCAAGGCCAGATAAAATCTACATCACGCCCGATTTACCTAAAACGCGCTCAGGAAAAATTATGCGACGCATTCTAAAAAAATTGGTTGCGGGTGAAAAAGATTTTGGTGATATTTCAACTTTGTTGAACCCTGAAATTGTTGCTGCTTTGGCCAAGATGATGTAGTGCTGCAAAGTTGATCCCCACTTTTGCGAGAATCACAAAAGTGCGCTATTTTTTAGTGAAAGGGCTTCTTCTATAAGCATAGAGAAAGTATCCAGTCACACTGAGTGCAATCCAAATTGATAGTGGTTTGTAAACAGTAAGAAATAAGGCATAAGTTAAATATCCGCAAACCAAAATTGCCAATGGTGCAATTACAAACAAAGCTGGGCAGCGAAATGGGCGCTCAAGCTTAGGCCTTTTAATACGCAAAACCATTACACAAATAGAGCACATAATTAGCGCAAAAAGCAGGCCAATGCTGGTCATGCTGGCAATGGTGTGAATTGGTGCTAATCCGGCAAAAGTGCAGACTAAAATTGTTACCACTAAGCAACTTAAAAATGGCGTTTCAAATTTTTTGTGCATTTTGGTGAAGAATTGTGGCAGTAATCCGTCGCGCGACATTACGAAGAAGATGCGCGATTGGCCATACATTAGCACCAATAATACTGCCATCATGCCAGTAAGAGCGCCAGTGCCAATTAAAGCACCGCCAATGTTGCTGCCATTTTGGCGCAAGGCAAAGGCCATTGGTTCAGCGTTGTTAAGTTCGGTGTAGCTGGTAATGCCAGTAAGGCACAAAGCAACTGTAGTGTAAAGTACAATGCAAGTTAGTAGCGAGCCGATAATGCCAATTGGCAAATCGCGGTTGGGGTTTTTAGTTTCTTCGGCGGCAGTGGCAACGGCGTCAAACCCGTTATAAGCAAAGAAAATTGCTGCGGCACCAGTAAACACGCCAGTAAGGCCAAATGGCATAAAGTTATCGGTCCAGTTAGTAACTTTTACATGAGGAACGGCGATAAAAATAAACAAGAAAATTGCAATAAGCTTGATAGCAACAAGAACGCGGTTGAGCACGATACTTTCTTTAGTGCCGCGCATTAAAATTATGCCAATAATTAGCGCAATTAAAACAGCGGGAAGATTGACTATTCCGCCATCAGAAGGAATTTTTGTTAGTGCTTCAGGAATGTGATAACCTGCAGAATTTACAATGCCAACAAAATAGCCCGACCAGCCTGCAGCAACGGTTGAAGCGGCAATGGCATAGCCTAAGAGAAGGGCGCAAGCAACCATCCAAGCAGCAAATTCACCAAGAATGGCGTAGTTGTAGGTGTAAGAACCGCCAGCAACAGGAATGGCGGCGGCCAATTCAGAGTAAGCAAGGCCAGCAAGAATGCAGGCAACTCCCGAAATTAAATAAGAAAGTGCAATTGCGGGGCCGGCGTAATTAGCGGCGGCAATTCCGGTTAAAACAAAAATTCCTGTACCAATGGTGCAACCAATGCCAATCAGCACTAAATCTAGCGCGCCGAGAGTTTTTTTAAGTGGCTTGGCTTTTGAATCGCTAATTAAATTTTCGATTGTTTTTGTGCGAAATTTCATGCTGATTTTTAAATAAATTAAAACTAATTATTTTTTCTCAAAGGGCTTTTTCTGTAAGCGTAAAGAAAATAGCC
>CANGNU010000072.1 GCA_947455365.1 Rickettsiales bacterium
CTTTTTTTATTTTTAATATGATAATGTTCAACTTCTTCGCTTTGACGCTTTTGCAATAAAATTGCGTCAAAAATATATAACAGAATATTTTTTTTAAAATGTCAGCAGAAAAATTATCCAATGAGGCAATTTCAGTAGAACATGCAGCGGAAAGTGTTGGCGTTGAACATGCTTCCAATGCAGCAACTGCGGGGCATGAAGCACATAGCCCACTTAGTCAATTTGAAGTAAAAAAAATCATCGACTTACATTTTGGTTCAATCGACTTAAGCCTGACCAATTCTGCTTTATACATGATTTTCGCTACACTTTTAACGGTTTTATTTTTACATTTAGCCACTAAAAGAAAGGCTTTAATCCCTTCGCGCCTACAGGTTATTGCTGAGGGAATGTATAATTTTGTTATTGATATGGTTAAAAACAGCATTGGCAACGAGGGAAATAAATTCTTCCCATTGGTTTTCAGCTTATTCACCTTCATTTTATTGTGTAATATTTTGGGCATGACGCCTTATTCATTCACGGCAACAAGTCAGGTGGCCGTTACTCTCTCGCTAGCAATGTTGTCATTTGCAACTGTAACAATTTTTGCAATTTGGCGCAATGGTTTGCTTGGTTTTTTACATATGTTCTTACCAAGTGGTGTACCGCTTTGGATGGCTCCAATCATCTTTGCAATTGAGCTTTTCTCTTTTTTAATTCGCCCAATTACGCTATCAGTTCGTTTGTTTGCTAATATGGTCGCGGGCCATGTGTTGCTTAAGGTGGTGGCAGGCTTTATAATTTCTCTTGGTGTGGTTTTTGGTGCATTACCATTTTTATTCAGCGTAGTTATGATTGGTTTTGAAACCTTCGTAGCGGTGCTTCAAGCCTATATTTTTGCAATTTTAGTTTGTGCTTATTTAGGCGAAGTTACCAGATCGCATTAAGTTTTAGTTTTTTTTGCTGCACAGGCAGCGCCCCGCTTGCGGGGATCCCCAAACTCCCCAGTTTGTTTGAGGAATTTATGCCAGAATAATGGTTATGGTTTACAAAAGCGCGCAAGACATACAGAATTAAGGGTTAAACCAAAATTCCTTGTTAGCTTTTTTGTAATTTGTAATCATTTAGAGAATTGTGAAATTCTCATTTTATTAATTTTTATTTTTTTTAAAAATGGAACTAGTAGCTCTTAAATATATCGGCGTTGGTCTATGCTCAGTTGGCATGGCTGGTGCTGCAATTGCAATTGGAAACATCTTTTCAAGCTTTTTCAACAGCTTGGCAAGAAATCCTTCTGCAGCAAATAAAATTGAAAAATACATCTATATCGCAGTTGGTTTGGCCGAAGCGATGGGTATTTTCGCCGTTCTACTTGCTTTCTTGATTCTATTCTCGAAGTAATTTTAGTGGGCGCTTGCACTGTAAGGTTCAAGCGCCTATTAATTAATCTAATTAATTAAATTTTAGAGTAATGCCTCAGTTCGATTTTACCACTTATAGTTCGCAGATTTTCTGGTTTAGCATCTGCTTTTTTGCGCTTTATTACTGCATGAGCAGTATTATTTTGCCAAGAGTTCGCGGCATTATTGCTGAACGCAAAACCATCGTGAATGATGATCTCTCTAGCGCTAACGCCAATGAGCAGGCTGCCGATGAAATTAGAACAAAAACTAATGATTTATTGCTTGATGCAAATTTAAAATATAAAGCAGCAATTGACGCCGCCATAAAAGACGCGGTTGTGCAGCGCGACGCATCTTTAGAAAAATTTAAAGAAAATGCCGATTCGCTAATTAAAAAATCACAGGAAGAAATTCTCAAAGTAATTCAAAATTCTGAGTCTAAAAACCGTGCAGCTATAGAGCAGTTAGTTTTGGTGACAGAAAATAAAATCTTTAATTCTTAAAATATGATTGACGAAAAATTTTGGTTAGCAATTGCATTTCTTACTTTTGTTGGCCTAGTTGTAAAAAAAGTTGCCCCAATTATTGCAAAAAATCTTGATTTAAAATCAAAGGAAATTGCCGAAGAACTTTTGGCGGCAAAAGAGTTAAAAGGGCAGGCGGCAAGAATTTTAGCGGAAGCTGAAAAGCGCTACAGCGAAGCGGTTTCATTTGGTGCGTCAATAATTCAAGATTCAGCCAATGAAGCGCAAAAATATTTAGAAGAAGCGCGCAAAAATGCTGAGGCAGAAATTGCTAAAAAAATGGTTGCAGTGCAAAATCGCATTAAGCATGAAGAAGAGCAAGCGGTGCGCGAAATTAAAATTAAAATTATTAATTCTGCAATGCAAATGGTGCAAAATAGTTTGCAAAATGTGCAAAAATCGCAGTCAAATGCTTTAATTAAAAGGGCCGCCGATGATGTTAGCAAGTTGGTTCATTAGGCTCGGTTAAGGTTTAAACTGGGGTGCGGCTTACAACAAAGTTTTCTCTTCTAAATTTTTATAAATCAAATGAAGCTTACTCTCTCTTGGCTCAAAGAGCATTTAACCACCAGTGCCAATCTTGGTCAAATTTGTGCGACCCTTACCGATATTGGGTTGGAGGTTGAATCTTGTGAAGATGAAGCGCGCCAGCTGGCTTATTTCACGGTGGCAAAAATTCTTGAAGCAAAAAAACATGAAAATTCTGACAAGTTAAAAATCTGTCAAGTTGAGGTGGCTGTTAGTGGCAAGCCCAATGAAGTTTTGCAAATAATTTGCGGCGCGGCTAATGCGCGTGCAGGCATAAAAGTGGCTTACGCTCCAATTGGCGCGGTTATTCCTGCTAATGGCATGGTGATAAAAAAAGCAAAAATTGCTGGTGTTGAAAGTAGCGGAATGCTTTGCTCGGCTAGAGAATTGGGCCTTGGCGATGCTGATGAGGGCATTATTGAAATTGATGAAAAATTTGCCGTTGGTACAAAAATTACTGAAATTTTTGGCAAAAATGATGCGGTGATTGAAATTAATGTTACGCCAAATCGCGGAGATTGTCTTGGTGTTGCTGGAATTGCGCGTGACCTTGCGGCAGCTGGCTTGGGAGAATTGCAAAAATTTGCAGTTTCTAATGTTGCGGGAAATTTTCTTCTGCCAATTCTAATAAAAAATGATGCGCCAGAAATTTGCAATTTTGCTGCATTTCGCTCAATAAAAAATATCAAAAATTGCGAATCGCCAAAATGGTTGAAAGAAAAATTAGCGGCGGTTAGCGTCAATTCTATTTCGGCGGTGGTTGATGTAACCAATTTCGTAATGTTGTCGTTAAATCGCCCAATGCATGCTTACGACGCCGCTAAAATTAAGGGCGCGCTGCATATTCGTTTGGCGCGTTTGGGTGAGGAAATTGTCTCTTTAAAAAATGAAGAACATATTCTTGATGAAAAAATGTTGGTTATTGCTGATGATGAAAAATCTTTGGGAATTGCTGGTATTATTGGCTCTAGCGGCTCTGGTTGCAGTTTAGAAACTTCTGAAATTTTGTTGGAAGCGGCATATTTTAACCCAGTTTCTATTGCAACAACTGGTCGCGCGCTAAACATTATTACCGATGCGCGCTATCGTTTTGAGCGTGGTGTTGATGCGGCTTCGTGCCTACAGGGGATTAACTTGGCAACCAAGTTAATTACCGAAATTTGCGGCGGCGAAGTTAGTGAAATTAAAATTGTTGAAGGCGCTGCAATGGCAACTAAAAAAATTGAATTTGATTTATCTTTAATAAAAAAACGCACAGGCCTTGAAGTGGCGCCAGATAAGGCTTGCGAGATTTTACAAAAATTAGAATTTGCTCTAGAAAAAATTTCTGTAGAAAACCCCGTAAGTTCTTCAAGGTTGACTGCAACAGGTTCTGTGGCTTATTTAGTTACCGTTCCATCGCATCGCCATGATGTTGAAGGGCCGCACGACTTGGTTGAAGAGGTGGTGCGTATTTATGGTTACAATAAAATTGTGCCACAAAAATTAGAAAATATTGTGCCACAATCTGCTAATGACATATTCGATAAAACCAGAGCTGCATTGGTTGCAAAGGGCTTTGTTGAAAATATCAATTGGTCATTTAATGATCATAATCTAGTTGAAATTTTTGCTGAAGTTAAGCCAGAGTTAACTCTTGCCAATCCAATCAGCGCCGAGCTTGACCACATGCGACCAAATTTGGTAATTGGATTAATTCAATCTTACCAAAAAAATTATTTGCGTCGCGTTGAAAATATTTCATCTTTTGAAATTGGTAAAGTTTTTCTTGGTGTTGAAGAGAAGCTGCAAAGACAGATGATTGCTGGTTTGCGAGCAGGTATGAATAAAGAGCAAAATCATTATAACGATCAACGCGCATTTGATATTTTTGATGTAAAAAAAGATATTTTTGAGGTGTTGGAAATTTTTGGCCTTAAGTCATCAAGTGTGCAAATTAGCACTGCCGATGCACCTAAATATTATCATCCGCATCGTTTTGCGGCGCTAAAATTAGGAAAAAATATAGTGGGATATTTTGGCGAAATTCATCCAAAAATTGCGCAAAAGTTTGATATAAAAACCGCAATGAATGTGTTTGAAATTTTTGTTGATACTTTGCCAAATATTGCTGCGCAAGGCTCTAAGGCGACAACAAAAAAATCTTTTATTGCCAATGATTTACAGCAAGTTGAGCGCGACTTTGCTTTCTTGCTTGACAAAAATCAAACTATCGGCGACCTTACAAAAACAATCGAAAATTGCGATAAGCAATTGATTAAGCAAGTTGATATTTTTGACATTTATAGTGGAAAAAATATTGAGGAAGGAAAAAAATCAGTAGCGTTGCGTGTAGTAATTCAGCCGCTGGAGAAGACTTTAACTTCGGAAGAAATTGAAGTGCTTAGTAAAAAAATTATTGAAGCAGTGCAAAAAAATCATCAGGCGCAATTGCGCGGATAGTAATCTTTACGGCGATGGAAGAATTTTATTGCCTGTTATTTATTAAAAAATTTTAATTTTATATGCCAAAAAGCAGATCAGAATATTTGAACACTCACAAGCAAACGCCAGCAGAAACAAGAAATAAAAGGATGAATGATAACATAGCAAAGCAAAACGATGTTAATATTAAACCAAACCTTTTTGTTGCCGCCATACTTGGGGTTGGGGCTCTTGCATCAATTCCGCTTCCGCCATTAGCAATTGCTCTTGGTGCGGCTGCTGGAATTGTATTAGCGCATGCGCTTTATAAAAAAGCTGTGGGGAAAAATAATCAAATTGCTCCTCAAGTTGTGCGAGCGCCCGCGCCTGAAAATAATGATGATGGTCGAGGAAATTCGGTAGAAGCGACTGGTCAGCAACAATCTGTTAGTCAAAATCCTCCAGTTTCAAGACCTAGTGCGAGTAGAGTTGACGCTTCTAATCAGCAAGGCCAAGGCTTGTCATCGTAGTTTTTTATGCGGCGATATTTGCGCCACAATTCTAAAGCCCAAACTTCTTCACTAAAACTTCAGCAATCTGCACCGCATTTAGCGCCGCACCTTTACGCAAATTATCAGAAACAATCCACATAGAAAGGCCATTAGCAACAGAATCATCTTTGCGTAAACGCGAAACAAACACCGCATCTTTTGCAGCAGCTTCAATTGGCGTGATAAATTGCATTTCTTTTGGATTATCAATTACCAAAACACCTTCAGCGCGTTCAAGTGCACGGCGCGCCTCTTGCACCGAAATTGGTTTTTCAAACTCAACCGTGACCGATTCTGAATGCGCAGTAAAGACCGGAACCCTTACGCAAGTAGCGTTCACCTCAATGCGGCTGTCGAGAATTTTTTTCGTCTCAACTTTCATTTTCCATTC
>CANGNU010000073.1 GCA_947455365.1 Rickettsiales bacterium
AGAAGCAAGGGTTCCGGCGCCAACATCTTGCGCTGGACTAAATAAAATTCCATTTTGATGGCCTTGTACGGTAAAATATGGCGCGTTAATTTTTGCTTTTTTGATGTTATTTTGAAAGGCTTCGTGTTTTGCTTTTAAGCTTGCCAGACGCGGTTTTGCATCTGTTTCTTCTGTTGCTGAAATTTGTGCTTTTTCTGCCTCATATTCTTTTTGTGATTCCGCAGCTAACTCTTGCAAAGCGCGTAAATAATAACGACCGTAAACGCTAGGAAGTTCAGTAATGCGCCCACCGCCGCGCTGTAAGGCGTGTCCACCACCATTATAGGGAATAATTTTGTAATTTTCTAAATCTTCAACGCCCTGCTCTAAAAGTGTTTTTATAATTGATTTTATTGAGTTGCGCACCGCAAATTCTTGCGAAAGTTGTGCACCAACCCCACCGCGCCTAATGGTGTCGCTTTTGGCGATCATAAAATAAATTTCCTTGGTCTGCTTCACATGCTCTAAATAAGAGGGGTCACGCAGTGCTTCAGCAATGCATTCTGGCAGTTGCTCTAATTTATCTTTTTCTTCGGCAAGCGGAACAATATTAATGCGCGCTTTTTCGTTTTGCACTTCATTGCCCGAGGCTTTCAGTAGTAAGAACACCGCCTGAATATTTTTCTCGCCTTGAAATTCAGCAATAATAAATTTCTCTGACATATCGGGATTTTGCGCAATGGTTTTTAAGCGGCCAAAAATGCGCTTGACCAATTCATTATTTGTCGCCGCTTCTTTGGCGCTTAAGCCTTCTGCTGCTTGATATGGCGCAATTGTTTTATAATCAAGTTGTTGAATTTTTTCAACAATGTCAGCATCTTGAAAAAAGCGGCGCAAATCTTCTGAAGCAAGTTTTTCATGATCGGTATGATCAATTGCGCCAACCGCTTTCAGCAAGCCAGCAACGGTTTTCATAATATCGCGCGATTCGTGGCGAATATCAATTGTGGCAAAATGCAGGCCAAAATTTTGCGCTTTGATGGTAATTTCTTGAAGGGCCTTCCTCTCTTCCGTCCCTTGAATTGCCGCGGTTTTGTCTTGAAGAATTTTAACAAACTGCGCCGCTGCTTGTTGTAAATTTGCACCAGTTTCAGCGTTAGTATTGATGGATTCTAGAAAATCAGTAGCTGCTTTTAAGTCAACTGCTGCAAGGCGCGGATCGCTGGTTAAATCTTGCAAATAAAGCTGCTTTATTGCTTTGCGAAATTCATTTATTTGATGCTTTAAAGTTGCTTCGGTTGAATTAGGGTTGCCATCGCCATCGCCAGTAATCCAAGTGGCAAAATTGAATAATTTTTTGGGTAGTTGTAATTTTGTATATTTTTCTGCATATTCTTTTGCATCTTTCCCTGTAGCAACTTCTTCTGCAACCACCGCCCCTTCTGGCAATGGTGTCGATAAATTTTTGGGGCGAATAATTGATTCTCTAAGCTTGTCATAAGCTAAAGGCACCGAATTATAAATTGATTTCAAGTAAAGCAAACCTTCTTCGACTTCTTTTTCTTGAGTTTTTTTTGCAGCAATTAATGGCGCTTGAATAATGGCTTGCAGGCCCAATTCCAAAGCTTCTGTGTCATTTTCTATACCAGAGAATTTTACCATTTTCTCTGCCAAATCCATCGCCTTAGCAGTATATTCAACCGAGTTTGGATTGGTTGGATGTGAAGTTGTAATTGTTGAAATTTGCACTTTATTTAACAGGTCTTGCGCCTTTTCTGGCGTAGTTGAGGGGCCAAAACGATTATCTTCCAAAGCTTGCAAAACATAATCCGCAGAATCGGCAATTGTGGTAGAAAAATTTTGCTCAAAATATTGTTGATTGGCAATTACTCTAATTCTTCGCAAAACATCGCTAATCTTGGCAAAGTGCGTCATTGTTGGGGCAATTGCCTCATTGGATTTTAAATCTGCAAAGGTAATTTCTGCATCATCGTTTGTAGATTGCAGAATTTTTCTTTTTATAAATGCGGTAAAATCTTCAAATGATTTTTCTCCCTCATCTTGAAAAGAAAAAATTTTTTCTAGATTTTCAGCGTTTTTTTGCTCTAGTTCGTTACCTTTTTTTAATTCTCTCAAGTAAAAATTAATAAAAATTTTATTTATTTCTTCAATTTGCTGCGATATAGTTGGCATGTTAAAATTTTTTATTTTATATAGTAAAAGGGGCGTAAAAAAGCGCTCGAGGCTTATAATAACTGTATCGATAAAATGCAAATAAAAGAAATTCAAACTCACGAAGAAATTACCGAAACCTTTGCGGTTTTGCGACAAATTTACGATGATTTAACCAATGAAAACTACGCCGAAAATGTCGCGCAGATGATGAAAAAAGGCTATAAAATGGCGGCGGTTTTTGAAGATCCGCACATTGAAAATGGCCGCTGCATTGGCGTTGTTGGCATTCGTAAAGTTGAAAAATTGCATTATGGCAAAGCAATTGAAATTGAAGATTTCATGATTGACCGCCAAAAACGCGGCATTGGTGTGGGCAAAATGTTGTTACGCTTTGTCGATTGGCAAGCCATGGCTTTGGGCTGTAAAAATATTATTGGAACCCTAGAAACTAAACGAATTGAATCACAAAAAATTTTCTCGCGTGAAAAATTTATTTTGGACGGATTCTTATTTCGCAAAATTGTATAAAAATGTTTTTCAAAAAACGCTCTCGATCTATCTATTATTTTCGTAAATATTGCATAATTCCACTCAGAATTTTTCGCATGGCAATCATTGATACCATTCGTCAAGATGGTGTTGAACATGCTGGATATTTGGCGTTTCTCAGCATTTTTTCGCTCTTCCCTTTTTTAATTTTTCTAATTGCAATTGTTGGTTATGTTGGCGGCGAAGAAATGGGAATGCAAGTAATTTACACCGCAATAAATTCTTTACCTTCAGATGCTGCCAAGTCTTTGCTGCCAAGGGTTCAAGAAATTGTTTCTGGTCCGCCACAAAGTTTTCTAACTATTGCAATTATTGGTGTAATTTGGACGGCATCTTCATCGGTTGAAGGCTGTCGCACCATTCTTAATCGTGCATATCGCGTGCATTTGCCCCCCCCATATTTATTGCGCCGATTAATTAGCATTGCAGAATTTTTTGTTCTTACTTTTAGCATTGCGGTTGGAATCATGGTTTTTGTAATTGCGCCATCAATTTTAACTATCAAAGAAATTGAATCTTCGCTGCAATTCATTACGCAATACGATTCTGAAGAAGCGCGCCACACTATAGTTTTTTGCTTTTTGGTGGCAATGACCTCGCTGCTTTATTATGTAATTCCTAATGTGAAGCAAAAAATTACTCGCACCTTTCCGGGGGCAGTTTTGACGGTGCTTTTATGGTTTGCAACGCAAAAATTATTTGCACTTTATCTTGATAATTTTGATCAATTCAGCCTTGTCTATGGCGGTTTGGCGGGCATTATGATTTATCTAATGTTCTTCTATCTGGTCAATTTAATTTTTATTTTTGGCGCGCAATTTAATTATCATTTGCACAGGGTTTACACAATCTTTTTGCGTGGAAGGATTTTTTAGATTACAAAAACGAACAGTTCGCGTAATAGGCGTCATTCCTGCACCAGATGTCATTCCCGCAAAAGCGGGAATCTTTCATTGTGCGGCATAACCTAGATTCCCGCTTTTGCGGGAATGACATCTGGTGCGTGAACAGTCCGAACTTAAAATATTTTTGCTGTGAAATTTCCTTTTTGGCCAAATCCATCTGATTATCACAACATAGAGCTGGGCTTGTCGCGGGTTTATGCTTTGCTGGCACGATTAGACAATCCTCATGAAAAATTTCCTCCCATAATTCATCTTGCAGGCACGAATGGCAAGGGTTCAACGCAGGCTTTTTTGCGGGAAATTTTTACTGAAGCTGGATATAAAGTGCATGCTTACACCTCGCCCCACTTGGTTTCATTTAATGAAAGAATTATTTTAGCAGGTGCAGAAATTTCTGATGAATTTTTGAATGAATGCCTGCAAGCCTGTAAAGACGCGGCTTTGCAGCCCCCGCAAATTGCCGTAACTTTTTTTGAAGGAATTACCGTTGCGGCGTTTTTGGCTTTTTCGCGCGTTAAAGCTAATGTGCTTTTGCTTGAAACTGGAATGGGTGGAAGGCTTGATGCCACCAATGTCATCGCGCAAAATTTACTTAGCATTATTACGCCAATTTCTTTTGACCACACCAATTTTTTGGGCAATTCTTTAGCAAAAATTGCTTTTGAAAAAGCGGGAATTATTAAAAAAAATTGCCCAGTAATTATTGGCAGACAAAATGATGAAGCATTGAAAACCCTTGAGCAACAAGCTTTAGCAATGAATTCTATGGTAAAAGTTTTTGGCAAAGATTTTTTTGCAGAGAAAAATTCTGCTGATAATTTTTGGGTTTATAAACAGAAAATTTCTATCAAGTTTCCTTGTCCTTCATTAAATGGACAACACCAAATTGACAATGCAGCTGTAGCAGTTGCAGCGGTTTTGTCTTTGCAAGTTCAAGAAAAATTTTCTATTTCAATTGCGCAAATTTCTACCGCGCTAACCAAAACATTTTGGCCAGCGCGATTGCAAAAAATTACTAGTGGAAAATTTGTAGAAATGTTGCAAAAAAATTGCGAATTAATTCTTGATGGCAGTCATAATTTGCAAGGTGCAGAAACTATTTTGCAATTTTTAAAATCTTCGACAAAAAAGAAATTTGTAATTTTTTCAATGTTGCAAGACAAAGATTGTGCGGCATTTTTATCAACAATTAAAGATGAAATTGATGAATTAATCTGCCTTACAATTCCAGACGAGAGTAAGTCTCGCGATAAAAATGAAATTTTAGCAATTGCGCAAAATTTAAAAATAAATTCTTGTGCGGCAAATAATTTTGCAGATGCTTTTACAAAAATTTCTGAGCAAAAAAATGAAGATGAGGGCTTGATTTTAATTTGTGGGTCGCTTTATTTAGCGGGAGAATTTTTAGCGCAAAATTCTAATGTCAATCTAGATTCCAATGTCATTTTCGAGCAAGCGGAAATCTAAAATCTTGCAAGCGCCTCAGATTCCCGCTTGCGCGAGAATAACACGATAAAACCAAAATAAAACCATATGAAAGCACTCTTAAACCTACATCGCTCCAAACATTTCAACAAATTTTCCACCGCAATTTTCTTCCTAACTTTTATTGCGTGGATTTTTAGCATTGGCCAGCAAAGCGCTATTTCTATGGCTTCACAGCCTTCTGATTTAAATTTAAAACTCGACAAAGAATTTTCTGGCATTGCCAAAGTAACCGATGGTGATTCAATAAAAGTTGACGAGAAAAAAATTCGCCTAATGGGAATTGACGCGCCAGAATATAGCCAAACCTGCTTTGACGGTACTGGTGAAGAATATGCTTGCGGTAAAATGTCGAAAGAATTTTTAATGAATTTTGCAAATGGCAAAGAGGTGAAATGTTTTTACGCCAAGTTTGATAAATATAATCGCTATTTGTCGCAATGTTTTGTTGGAGAATTAATGGTTAACAAAGAAATTTTGCGCAATGGCATGGCAGTTACTTACACCTTTGGCCCCGCCGATGAAGAGTTTTCTAAGCTTGAGGCCGAAGCACAAGAAAAAAAGTTGGGAATTTGGCAAGGGGCATTTCAATTGCCA
>CANGNU010000074.1 GCA_947455365.1 Rickettsiales bacterium
ACGAAAAAGGTGAAGCGAGAGCTATTTTGGCTGAACGAAGCTGAGCTTCGAGACGCTCAAAATAGCTCTCGCTTCACCTTTTTCTGCTCTAGTTTCTAGAAATTTTAGCGCGGGCAATTCTTGAATAAACCGAAGAAATTCTCGGTGGTTTGCGCCGCCACCTCTTGCCACTCTAGGCCTTTTAGCTGCGCGATAAATTCTACAACATTTCTAGTGTAAGCTGGTTGATTAGTTTTGCCGCGGTGCGGAACGGGCGCTAAGTAGGGCGCATCGGTTTCGGTGAGCAGTGAATTTAGCGGCAGAAATTTTACAATTTGTTGCAATTCTAGCGCATTTTTGAAAGTAACAATTCCCGAAATTGAAATATATACACCAAGGTCTAAAGCCTTGCGCGCCAAGCTTTCCGAGCTTGAAAAACAATGCAGCAACGCAGGAAATTTTTTATTTTTTTGCTCAAATTCTAAAATTTCCATCATGTCTTTATCAGCATCGCGTGAATGGATAATAACCGGCAAACCGTTCTGCTGACTGGCGCGAATGTGTTCTATAAAACTAGCTTTTTGGTTTTCTGGCGCGGCATCTTGATAAAAATAATCTAATCCAGTTTCACCAATTCCAATAATTTTTTTATGTGCACTGCAAATTTCTAAAAGCTGCGCCGCCTTAATTTTAGGCTCTTTATCGACATTGTTGGGGTGAATTCCTAGCGAGGCAAAAACATTTTCGTAACGCTGTGTATAGTGTAAAATTTTATCAATTTCACTAACTTTAGTGCAGATGGTTTGCAAAATATCAACCTGTGCTGCAGCAGCAGCCAGCATGATTTCATCAATATTATGACCTTGCTTTTCGAGCAAATCTAAATGGCAATGGCTGTCAACTATTTTGGCGAATTTCGCTTGCGGAAATGTCATAATTTTTAGTTTGAAAAAGTGAAAATTTTGGCAGAATTTTGGTAGAATTTTGCTGTGAAATAATTTCTTCATAAAGCTGCCAAGCCTTAGTTTGTTTAGCTCCTTGCAAATATTCTCCGCGTGAAAAAATTGCAAATTCAACTAAATTTATTAGCTCGATAAAATTTTTCCACAGATGAAATTTTTCTAAATTATCAGCCCCCATCACAAAGCAGAAGCGGGTTTGCGGGTTTTCTGCTTGAATTTTTTTTACCAATTCATAAGTTGAAAAACTATCTTCAGCAAAATTTTTTACAATAATTTTTGGATGATTTTTGGTAATTTCTAAACAGCCTGCAAGCCTTGTATCAAAAGGCGCGTAAGACTCTTTATCTTTAAAAGGATTTTGCACAGTTGGCACCCACCAAATTTCATCTAATGCACAATTTTCTAAAGCTAAATTGCTAAGATAAATGTGGCCCAAATGCGCTGGATTAAAGCTTCCTCCAAGAATTCCAATTTTCATTTTAACCAGAAATAATTGCCAATAAAATTAAAATTCCTACTACAACATTGGCCTTGAATGCTTCTAAACAAAGGGCTGGAGAGGCATAGTTGCATTTTAATATTAAAAATAATTCATAAAAAAATGCCACGGCGGCGAAAAAATAAAATTTTTCGCCAAAATTTTGCAAGAATCCAACATAAAAAATTAATGCAAACATTGTCAATGTAAGCACTGCTAGCGTAACTTGCGGCCGTGATGCAAATTTTATTGCACTCGATTTTACACCGACCGTTGCATCATCTTCAATATCTTGAAAAGCATAAATTGTGTCATAGATTAGCGTCCAAATAACACAAGCAAGAAACAGCGTCACGCCTGCTACGGAGACGGTTTGATTAATTGCCAAACCTGCCATTAAAATTCCATAATTAAAAGTAACTCCAAGAAAAATTTGCGGATAGAAAGTTATTCTTTTCATCAAGGGATAAAGCACCACCAACACTAGAGCCAAAAGGCCAGAAGCAATAGTATAAGAATTAAATTGCAGCAAAATAAACAAACTAATCAACAATAAAAAGGCCAGAAAAACCAGAGCTTGACGCAGGTTTAGAGTGTCGTTAGCAAGTGGCCGTAATTTTGTCCGCGCAATTTTTTTATCAAAGTTGCGATCAAGAATATCGTTGATGACACAGCCTGCGGAGCGCATGGATATTGATCCAAAAATAAATAGTGCGATAATTTTTATGGCATTACCAACTGAAAAATTATCGTTACCCTTCAAAGCAAGAAAAACCCCAAACAAGCATGGAAGGGCAAGCAGCAAGATTCCAACTGGTCGGTTAATTCTAGAAAGTTCTGTGTAGAGTTTAATTTTTTTAACCATCACGATTTACTAGGGCCTTTATTGATATTTGGCAATATACTGTGCGACTTTGCTGCAGCAATGCTTGACTTTGGCGCAACATGCAAAGAAGGGGGGATTGATGGCAAAACCCTGCGTCGCTGCTGAGTAGCCTTAGTAATAACAAGACCTTCAAACTTATTCAATCCATTTTTTACAACCCCTGCCTCACTTACTAAAGCATCTTTTTTTCCAGCGGCAGCCTCAATGTTTGAAGTAAATAATTTCTGCATCTTCCCAACCTCGCTCGCCGATGCTTCAATCTGCTTCTTGCCAACAACCGGCCTTTCTACAGTGCGATGCTTAGTAATAGCACCCGCTATTGCAGCGTGATTATCTTTAATTTTATTGCAAGTTTTAATAATTTCTTGAAATGCCGTCTTATCTTCTGCTGAAATTTGAGCGGGGGTGGCTTTTGATTCAAACTTCTTCGCACTCTCTTGCATTCTTGCTAGATCAGCAAAAGTCAAATCATCTTGCTGAAACTCTTTATTTATTTCGCCGATAAGCGAACTGGCGTCAATAATTTTTCTTGAAAGCGACTGTGGAGTAGCGGTTTGCAATGGTGATTCAAAAATAAAATTATAATCTTGTACCGCCTTGATCACGCTATCACAGCAAGCAACAATTTCATTGGCACTCTTTTCATATTTATTAATAATCTCATCATCAAAATTCTTAATTTGTTGCATTTGATGCTGCGATTCTTCAAAGGATTTAGTAATTTTATTACACTCTTTGCGCAAATTTTTAAGCTTACCAAAAAAATCCGCCATCTTTTTACTTTCCTTCTCTAATTCATCTTCATTAAAAGAATGAAATTTCGCTAGGCTAAAATCTTTTTTTGTAGCCCCTTCTAGCTTAGCAATTTCTGCTTTCAGCTTAGAAATTTTGCTAAGATCTGCTTGGGCAGTCTTATACCTTCTCTCAATCTCTTCTCGATCACTTTCGAGAAGAAATGATTCATCTTCACTATGAGGTGACTCTGCGCGCGCCAACCCAGCACTTGACAACTCTGGCAATTCTGATTGCGCCTTTGGCAAAGAAGTCTTTGCAGGAGTAGGTTTCAAAACTTCTGCTAATGTTTTACGAGAACTAAATCGCTCTTTTAAATTACCCAATAGTTCAGAAATTTTTGCCATTTTTTAATGTGATATATTTTAAATTTATAGATCAAAGCAGCTCAAGGGCAACATTCACTAACCCAGATTTCATCACGCTAAGTCATACCATTACAAGCTTCAAGATAAAATTTGATTTTTTTCATTTTGCAGACTAAACTCCTCAAAATCTTTTGGTAAATATCAAGACTCTCTCAAGAGAAATTTATTTAATTTAAGCAGTTTAACCATGTCATCTAAGCTTTCAGGGCACAAATTATTAATCGCCAATCGTGGTGAAATTGCCTGCCGCATCATTAAAACTTGCCGCAAATTGGGCATAAAAACCGTCGCGGTTTATTCTGACGCCGACACCAATTCACTCTTCGTGCAAATGGCCGATGAGGCCGTCAATATTGGTCATGCGCCATCTTCACAAAGTTATTTGAGCGTTGAAAAAATTCTTGCCGCGGTTAAAAAAACTGGCGCAACTATGGTTCATCCCGGTTACGGATTTCTCTCTGAAAATCGCCTCTTCGCAATTGCGCTAGAGAAGGCGGGCGTTACCTTCGTCGGCCCTTCAGTGCATTCAATTGAAGCGATGGGTGACAAAATTGAATCGAAAAAAATTGCCCTTGCCGCCAATGTTAGCACGGTTCCCGGCCATATGGGAATTATTAAAGATGACCAAGAAGCAGCAAAAATTGCCGCAGAAATTGGCTTTCCTGTAATGGTTAAAGCCTCTGCTGGCGGGGGTGGAAAGGGTATGCGCATTGTTTACAAAAAAGAAGATGTGGCGGAAGCTTTTCTTTCTGCATCAAACGAAGCGCGCAATAGTTTTTCTGATGACCGCATTTTTATCGAGAAATTTATCGAAAATCCGCGCCACATCGAAATTCAAATTATCGCTGACAAATTTGGCAATACAGTGTGCCTAGGAGAGCGCGAATGCTCAATTCAGCGCAATAACCAAAAAGTAATTGAAGAAGCTCCAAGCAGCTTTGTTGATGAAAAAACTCGCCAAAAAATGTACGCGCAATCTGCTGCTTTGGCGCAAAAAGTGGGCTATTTTTCGGCCGGAACCATCGAATATATCATGGATAAAAACAAGAATTTCTACTTCTTAGAAATGAACACCCGCCTACAGGTTGAACACCCCGTGACAGAATTAATTACTGGCCTTGATATTGTCGAATTAATGATTCGCATTGCCCTTGGCGAAAAATTGCCGTTTGCGCAAGATGACATTAAACTTAAAGGCTGGGCGATGGAGTCGCGCATCTATGCCGAAGACCCTTCGCGCGGGTTTTTGCCGTCATCGGGGCGCATCAATTTATACATTGAGCCAGAAGAAAATGAAAATGTCCGCGTCGACTCAGGCGTGTATGAAGGCGGTGAGGTTAGCATGTTCTACGATGCCATGATTGCCAAGCTTTGCAGCTATGGAAAAAACCGCACCGAAGCAATTGAACATATGCGTCATGCGCTGGGAAGCTTTGCCATTGGCGGCGTCTCGCACAATATTAGTTTCCTCGAAACTATTATGCGCAATGAAAAATTTGTTTCTGGCGATATTTCTACCGCTTTCATCAAACAAGAATTTCCGAAGGGTTTTTCGGGCAATGAACTTGACTCTGCATCTACGCAGGTGTTGATTGCCAGCGCTATGCATATTTTCCTCAAAAACTACGAGCGCAACGGCCGCATGACTGGGCAATTGAGCAATGCGGAAAAACAAATTTCTGACCGCTGGGTAGTAATGATTGACGAACAATCATTCTTGGTTGATGTGCAAGAGCGCAGCAACGACCATATCACACTGCTTTGCGACCGCCAAACTATTGAGCTGGAATCATCTTGGAATCGCGGCGAAAAACTTTTTCGCGGTGTAGTTAACGGTAAAAATATTGGCGTAAAAATTCGTGAAAATAACAACACTGGCGGCTATTTATTGCAATATTCTGGCTCTGACACCTTCGTTAATGTTTACTCACCTCGTACGGCCGAATTAACCAAGTTTATGCCGAAAATTGAGAAGAATGCCAAGCCAAAAAACCTAACTTCGCCAATTACCGGCAAAATTATTCGCTTTAAGGTGCAAGAAGGCGAAGAAGTAAAAGCGGGCCAAGAGCTGGTGGTTATTGAGGCAATGAAGATGGAAAATTCAATTCGCACTGACCATGATGTGACTATTGGTAAAATTAAATTTGCCGAAGGCGAGCCAGTAGGAATTGGACAGGTAGT
>CANGNU010000075.1 GCA_947455365.1 Rickettsiales bacterium
AACGCCGTTAAGTTTTGCTTGGTTAAGCAAGCAATAATATTGACTTTTGCTTAGGTTTGAAGAAATGAAAAGTTTAAGAATTTTATCATCAGATTTTGCGGCCAACTTGATTAATCCATCAGATTCTTGATAAAAACCATCTTTGATTATTTTTCTGCAAAGTAGCGAGTCAAAAATATGCTCATTCAATATTTTACAGTTTTCTGGAGCTTGATTAATTGTGACATTTTCATAACAAATTGTGTTTTGGTCTTTAAATTGTTCAAAATCAAAACTTTTGTCATTTACGGCAATTTTTACTGTATTTGCGTAAGGAATTTTATAGCCGTGATAGTTGAAATATCCAAAGGCCTTGGCCTGCGCTAGAAAATAACTAAGCTCTTTGTTTTTAGAGCAATTATTGATTGTAAAATTATTTTCATCTTTTTCTAAATTTTCAACAAAATTGCTTTTGCGCCACTTGATAATGTTCTTCTCTAAATAAATTTCGCCAAAAAGTTTTTCTTGCCAATTTTCAAAACCTTCAAGGTCAATTATTTTAGCATTATCTTGTGGAGTTATTTTTTCTTGATGAATTTCAAAACCAGTTTTCCAGAATGATTTGTGCCTTGTTATAAAAGAGCGATCTTGCGGAGGTTGGTTGCAAACACTGAGAATATCAATGTTAGAAAATGATTTTCCATCGATATTTTTTTGTTCATCAATAGCGCTGTTGAGGGCAGTGCGTTCTTGAGAAGAGAATGCTGACCAATTAATAATTAACAACGGTTTTGGTTGAGAAGGATTAGATTTTTCGGCGTCTTTAAAAAAATCAGCCAAATCTCCACCTTCTGCAATTTGTGGATTGAGAGGATTGGTTGCTTTTATTGCGGTTTTTAAAATATCAATTTTACTTGGATGATCAATGTAAAAAACTGGTCGCGATGGTCGAGCAATTTTAATTATTTTGTTAACGCAAGAGTCGATGGTTTTTGTGGCAATTAAAAGCGCAGGAGATTTTGAGTCGTGCAGCAAGTTTTGCAAATCTTGCTCTTGCGCTAAATTCTGATAATTTTCTGTGGCAACATTTTGTTGGCAGAAGCTGGCGAGGGAATTGGGCTTTGTGGAAGGTTGCTTTTTTGTAGAAGAATTTTGCCCTGTATTTGTGTTTATAGTTTCTTCCTTTGTAATTGGGGCGATGCCAATTTTGTTGCTGCGTGTAAAATAATTTTTAATTCTTCGAAGAAATTTTTCAATAGCGCTGCGTTGCAGTCTTGATGTAATTTTGCTGGCCGCTTCAGATAAGGTTATTAAAAGTCCGTCAACTCCCGTTTTGTAATAGTTAGAGGAGTGATTTACTACATTAGCACTATTGATGCCGCCAAGCTCTAGGTAAGAAATTTGCCCATTTTCAATTACACCAATTGCAGTATGATTTCGATCAATATTTTCAACTATAAAATCTTGGCCAATTTTTATATTGGGAAATTTTTTTTCAACCTCTCTTACAAAAGCTGCGGTTCTTAGGATGCAACTGCCTTTGCCACTTTTAAAAACTTTTTCATAAAATTTATCATAATCATTGTTTTCCAGTGTTGGTACGACTTCTGTAGATGTTTTGGCTCTTTCTACATTGCGTTGATACTCATCTGCAAGTTGTTTGATTGGATTGCTCTCGCTAATTTCTGGCTGTTGTGGATTAAATTTTAAAACATATTTGATAATGCAGGGCTTGCTGGTTGCAATATGGTAAAAACCAAATTCATCTTTTGAAAGTTGTGTTATTTCAACTCCCTTGGGAACTGTAATTTGCGCTAAATCAACGCCACTATAATTTACTGAAAAAAGTTGGTGCAGGCTTTTAGATTTTTTGACTCGATATTGAATTTCGTAATATGCCACATTGCGCTCTTCCTTGTATTGCTCTATTTGCTCTTGATAAATCTTATTATTTTTTACCAAAGTTGTTGCAAAGTCTTTTACTTCTGTCAAATTTTTTGCCGCCAGAGTTTTGTATGAAGCAATGTCATTTTCAGGAAAGTCCATTATTGATACGCTCACTCTAAGTCTTGCAGGGTGAGAGAATTTTTGTTGATTTGGATTCAATAAAGACCCAACTTTGTACATGTCGAAGCGGTCATTAGATGTGTCGGTAACTTTATCATGAGATTTATTTGATAGTGGGCCTATGTTTATATTTAGATTGTTTGTATGAGGTGGGGCAGTGCGATGGTAATTGATTTTTTTAGCGCCATGAGCAGTTAATAATTCTGCCACTTCTGTATGACCATTATGTTCGGCTATATGTAAAGCGGTCCAGCCACCTGCGGTCTTCTCGTTAATATTAGCTCCATTATCAAGCAATAATTCCACAACTTCCGCATGACCATTCTGTGCGGCCACATATAGAGCGTTGGAGTTATTTGCAGTCTTTTCATTAATTATAGCTCCATTATCAAGCAATAATTCCACAACTTTCGCATGACCATTATATGCAGCTATATGTAAAGCGGTCCAGTTATCTTTGTTCTTCTCTTTAATATTAGCTCCACGAGCAATTAATAATTTCGCAACTTCCGCATGACCATTATATGTAGCTATATGTAAAGCGGTCCAGTTATCCGTGGTCTTCTCGTTAACATTAGCTCCACGAGCAATTAATAATTTCACAACTTCCACATGACCATTCTTTGCGGTCACATTTAGAGCGGTCCAGCCACCTGGGTTCTTTTCATTAATTATAGCTCCATTATCAAGCAATAATTCTACCACTTTCGCATGACTATTACATGCAGCTGCATATAGGGCGGTCCAGCCACCTGTGCTCTTCCCGTTAACACTGACTTTATTGTCAAGCAATAATTCTACCACTTCCGCATGACCATTATGTGCAGCTGCATATAGAGCGGTATGCATATCGTTAATTTTAACTCCATTCTCAAGCAATAATTTTATCACCCCTACATGGCCATTCTGCGCAGCTGCATTCTGTGCAACCGCATACATGTATTTGAAAGACTCTAGAATCTTTTTAATTAGTTCGAGATTTCCACTTGCCACAAAGAGTGTAATAAATTTTATTCGCGTTTCTTTGTCCATTTTACCAAGATCTTCAATGACTCCTGATATATTCGAAGATGCTTTTCGCAATATATCTTGAGAGTCGGTCTCGTCGATTTTAAAATAAAGACTAACAAATTCTTTATTGTAAAAGGTTGCGTCCTTTGAATGCAGATCTTGAAAAGAGACGGTATTAAAAGGGGCGCAAAATAATGTTTCTAAAGATTTTGATCGCGATTCATCAAGTGGTAAAACCTGGCTTCTTGCAATTGGATCTCTCGTGTCAGACGCTTCAGCTAAAAATTCATAATCTTCTTCTTTAAAAGGCTTCAGTTTTAAAAGCTCATCTTTGTCAAAATTGTCACGCAGCTCAACAAGTTGATCATTGCTATTGCGATATAAAATAGAGAATCCTTCTCGCAGCATTCTTGTAATTTGCAACATCTTTCTATTTTGCAAAGTTGGTGAATTATTCTTTTGAAAAAAAGAGGCGTCAATTGCGATGATTTTTTTCTTTAAGGCTGATTCAGGAGAAATGCTTGATTGCCAAGGATTGCCAGCGGTTGCGGTAACTGGTTTAAAGCGTGCTGTTGATGATATATTATTTGATTTTTTTTCATCTGCATAGAAGAAAAAAAATGGAATTTTTGTTACATTTTGATACTCTGGAAGTGTTTTAAGTAGTAAAAGAAACAGTTTTAAGTCTTTATCTTTGTCGGTGTAATTGTTAGATAAAATATCAAATATATTTTCTCCATTACTATTTTTAAAATCGGTAATTTTTACATCATCATTTTCTTCGACCAGCTCTAGCGGCCTTGGCCTTTCTTTGCTATTTATCATTAATTCTAGAGCTCTTGCATCGCTTCGCTCAATTGCGTCGCGAAACTTCTCTAACGCTTCTTTGGGGGTCATGGAAATTATTTTATGTTTTGCAAAAAGATTAAGAGTCGAGCGATATTTTGCCAAGGTAATTTATTAATTCTGTATTTTTTGTTTCTAAAAAGAGCATTTTGCTTCAAGGTGGTTTTTATTTCTAAAAACTACATTTTTTTTCAAAAGATTACAATTTACTTGCAAAACCGCACCTTTATTATCATGGTTGCAACAAGGTTTTCCCTTGTAAAATTTTCTAATTTTTATTTTATAAAATATGTGCGGAATCGTCGGCGTTGTTGGGTCAAGCGACCCTATTGCAAAAATTATTGAAGGCTTGCAAAAGCTTGAATATCGCGGCTATGACTCGGCGGGCATTGCGCTGGTTGAGGGTGGGCAGTTTAAAACTATTAAGCAAGAAGGTAAAATTGCCAAGCTTGAAGCTGCGGTGAAAAAAACAAAAATTCTTACAAAATCTGCAGAAAAAAAAGTGGCAATTGGTCACACGCGCTGGGCTACTCATGGTCGCCCAAGCGAGGTAAACGCTCATCCGCACGCCTCATCTGAAGTTTGCGTGGTGCATAATGGTATTATTGAAAATTACCAAGAATTACGCGAAATGTTAAGCAAAAAAGGCGTAAAATTTTTAAGCGAAACTGACAGCGAAGTGTTGCCACACCTCATTGAAATGAACTTGGCAGAAACTGGTGACATTAAAAAATCAATCATCAAAACTTTGCAACAAATTCACGGCTCTTACGCTTTGGCGATAATTTTTCGTCATCACCCCGAGCTTATTTTAATTGTTAAAAAAGGCTCGCCGTTGCTTGTGGGCGTTGGCTCTGGCGAAAATTACATTGCCTCTGATTATTACGCTTTAGCTAATCACACTAACCAAGTTTTTTATTTGAATGACGATGAATTTGCGTTGGTTTATAAAGATAAAATCAATTTTTTTGATGCCGAAGGAAGTGAATTGCAAAAAGAACCAAAGTTAATGGAAGCCGCGCAGGGTAAGGTTTCTAAGGGTGAGTATAAGCATTTTATGTTGAAAGAAATTCACGAACAGCCGCAAGTTTTGCAAGACACTTTGCAAAATTATGTTGATTTAGAACGCGGTGAAATTCATCTGCCCAATTTTCCTTTTGATCTCAAAAAAATAAATAAAATTACGGCGATTGCCTGCGGAACCTCGTATTACGCGGCTTTGAACGCCAAATATTTAATCGAAGAAATTGCGGGAGTAGAAGTTGAAGTTGATATTGCTTCCGAATTTCGCTATCGCAAGCATCCATTTCGCGACGATAATTTAATGTTGTTCATCTCGCAATCGGGCGAAACCGCTGATACCATTGCGGCGCTCAAATATGCCAAAGCGCATGGGCAAAAAATTCTTTCAATAGTCAATGTGGCGCAAAGCAGCATGGCACAGCTTTCAGACGCTATCATTAAAACAATTGCTGGGCCCGAAATTGGCGTAGCGTCAACTAAAGCTTACACTGCGCAAGTGGCAGTTTTGGCTTTGTTGGCGTTAAAATTGGGGCTGGCGAAGGGTGTGGTTACTGGTGCGGCGTTAAAAGAATATTTACAGCAGTTAAATAATGTAGCGCAAAAAATGTCAACTATACTTGACAAAAATAATGTCAAAGAAATTGCGCAAGTGGCTAAATATTTAGTAAAAGCGAAGCACATTTTATACATTGGGCGAGGGCTTTCT
>CANGNU010000076.1 GCA_947455365.1 Rickettsiales bacterium
ACAAAAACTTGTCATTCCCTCACAAGCAGGAACCTGCTTTAACTTAATTTCTCAAGATTTTTTCTCGTCTTTCGACAATTCAACAAGGTCATCAAGCCTTGTTAAATCTTGCTTAATGTCGCTTTGATTATATTTCTCATTAGCAAATTTTTCTTTTGCTTCTTTAGCATATTTGCGCGTTTTTTCTTTATTGCCAATTAAAAAATTATATTCGGCTAAAGCTAGAAGAGATCTGGCTTCGTCGCCATTTTTATTATAAGCAGTCGCAAGTTGTTTATATAAAAATGGATTATCTTCTTCAAAATTTTGCGCCTCTTTTAATTTTTTTATTGCAACATTTACCAAAGAATTATCATCGGTTTTTAGGGTTAAAATTGCAAGTGCGAAAGAAATTTTAATTTGCGCCGAGTCTTGCGGATCAAGCAATTCCAGCGCTTTATTATAAGCAATGATTGAATCTTCAACATTGCCTGACTCAAATAAAATTTGCGCTTTTAGTTCATATAAAAATCCATCATTTTTATTTTTGGCAATAAATTCATCAAGCAATTTCAAGCCGCGCGCGCTTTCACTTTTACGATGCAGCGCAATTGCTTTAATATATTTCGACAAATCATCATTTTTATTTTGATATTTTTTTAGCAAATATTCTGGATTGTCGATAAAGCCCTCAAGCTTTGCCAGCACTAAGTCCATCTTTGGTTGCAATTTTTTATTTATTTTTTGATCAGAAAAATTTTTGCCTTTAAAATTATTTTTCAAATATTCAATACGCTTACGGCTGACAGGGTGCGACATGGCATATTCATCAATCTTTCCTTGATAACCAATCATTTCATGGTCAAAAAATTCTAGCAACTCAACTAGGCCCGAGGCAGGATACTGTAGCTTAGTCAGATATTTTGCAGCGTGACCATCTGCCGCTTCTTCTTGGCCGCGAGTATATTTTAGAAAAAGTTTTTCTGCCGCCTGCGAACCGCCAAGAAGCAACGCCTGTCCCGCTTCGGGCGATCCAGAAATTAATGCACCAATTCCTAATAAATAGCTTATCAACATGGTATTGTTGGCGTTTTGCATTTGCTCGGAAGAGCGTGCGACATGGCCTGCGGAGATATGCCCAGTCTCATGCGCAATAACACCAATTAACGCATCTGGCGTTTGATATTTTCTTAGTAATCCAGTGTTAATGAAAACATTTTGGCCGCCGCTGACAAAAGCGTTAATCTCTTCATCATTGACAATAAAAATGCGAATGTTGCGCGACTCTAGGCCTGCCGCGTCAAAAATTGGGTAGGATAATTCGCGCAAGAATTTTTCTGTTTCGGCGTCGCGAATTAATGAAGGGCCTCCAGCCTTTGCAGATAAAGGTGCAGTAAAAAATATTAAGAATGTGCTGGCAAAAAATATTAATTTTTGTAGTGTTTTTCTCATTGCGACTTTGTTTTTTTCGAGATGACAAATTTTAGAGTTATAGTGAGTTATAATTCCACTAATTTATTCAATAATTTTAACATGCTTTATAACAGTCACGACAGCTTATTTTCTAAGGTTACCAAGCAATTAGTTTTTTGGTTAAGTTTAAGTGCAATGCTTGGATTATTTGTTTTTTTACTTAGCAATGAAGTAAAGTTGCCGCAACACCAAATCTCGATTGACATTGATATTAAAAACAAAATTAATATTTGCGTGCCAGAAAATGAAAAAGAATTGAAGCGCAAAAAACCCTACGAGCTGTAATCTGCAAGACAAATTGTAAAATATTTTCTTCTATCAATGAATCACCTCACAAATTTTTTAGAAAAGCTGCAAGCTGAAGAGGGGCTTGCTTTAAACACCATTTCATCTTATAAAAAAGATCTTGAATTATTAGAAGAATTTCTTATCACAAAATCTTCCAGCCTTACAACGGCAAGCCTTGATGACCTTAAAGATTATCTACATTTTCTTCATAATAAAAATTTAAAATCATCTTCAATTGCGCGAAAAATTTCTTGCCTGAAAAATTTCTACAAATTTTTAGAGGACGAGAAGGCAATAAAATCAAGCCCTGCGGTTAATTTAGAAACTCCAAAAAAAGATTTTAAATTGCCAAAAATGTTAAGCGAAGAAGAAATGTTTAAGCTACTCGATTACGCCAATAAAGACAAAACTGAATTGGGAATTCGCTTGGCTTGCATGCTGGAAATTCTCTACGCGGCTGGCTTGCGGGTGACTGAATTAGTTTCGTTGCCGCTTTCGGCAATTCAAAAAGATGATGTTAGTGCGCTGAAAAAATATTTAATTGTAAAGGGAAAAGGCAGCAAGGAAAGAATTGCTCCACTCAATAAATCCGCCATTTCTAAGCTGGTGGAATATTTAGAATTGCGGCAAAAAATTGGGCATGAAAAATCTATTTGGCTTTTTGTTGGGGGGAAAAATACTCATGGAACAACGGATAGACACCTTACGCGGCAGGGGTTTCACGGGTTACTTAAACAACTTGCTTTGAAGGCAGGGCTAGACCCCGAGCGGGTTCACCCCCATGTTATTCGACACTCATTTGCGTCGCACCTACTGAATCATGGAGTTGACTTGCGTATTTTGCAAGAATTACTCGGGCATTCGGATATTTCTACCACGCAAATTTATACCCATATTTTGGATTCGAAGTTGAAGGAATTGGTGTTTAAGCATCATCCGCTGGCAACAACTAAACCTGTCATTCCCGCAAAAGCGGGAATCTAACCCATTAAATTTCTTCGCCAAAAACTCGCTGATAAAATTCACGCAAAACCACCTTCTCATCATCAATCACTTTATTGAAGAAGCTTAGAACGAAGGCGGTTTTGACATTGCCAAAAATTTCAATATTGCTGCCCCAAGAAATTAGCGTGCGCAGAGAAATTAGGTTGGAAATATCGCCGTTGCGAAAGGCATCGCGGGTAATATTAGCAAGGCGCACCATGGCTTTGGCGGTGTTTTGATGCAGTTTAGAATTGAGGAAGGGCAATTTTTTTAGAAGAATTTCTACCTCATGTTTTTCATCAAGATAATTAAGTGCGGCGACAATATTCCAGCGGTCCATTTGCGCTTGATTAATTAAATTTGTGCCGTGATAAATTCCTAAATCATCGCCCGCACCCAAAGTGTTAGAGGTTGCGAACAGGCGAAAATGCTGGCTTGGCGTGATAATTTCATTCTCTTCGAGCAAGGCAAATTTTCCTTCTTCTTCTAATAATCGTTGAATTACAAATGAAACATCGGTGCGAATTGCGTCATATTCGTCAAAGACCAGAGCAATGTTGTTTCTAAGCGCGAAGGGGATAATTCCCTCTTTAAATTCGGTAATTTGTTTGCCGTTTTTTAGGGTGATAACATCTTTTCCGACCAAATCTAAGCGCGTAATTTGCGAATCAAAATTCACCCGCAAGCAAGGCCAGTTAAGGCGCGCAGCCACTTGCTCAATGTGTGTAGATTTGCCAGTGCCGTGCATTCCTTGAATTAGCACGCGCTGCCCGAAGGCAAAGCCAGCAAGGATTGCGCGCGTTGTTGCTTCATCAAAAACATAATTTTCATCGCGGGCGGGAACATATTGGTTAGCCTCGGCGAAGCCCTCTACTGTAAAGCCGCAGTCAAATCCAAAAACTTTTCGACAATCTATTTTTATCATTATTTCACCAAATTAATAATTTTATTCACCACCGTTTCATGCCCGCCATTACTGGTTTCAACCTTAAAATCGGCCAATGCATAAATGGGATAGCGTTGCAATTCTAACTCTTCCAAAACCTGCCGCTTGTTCTTATTATTGAGCAGCGGGCGATTTCCTTTATTGCCAACGCGATGCAAAATAATGTCGATAGGCGCGTAAAGCCACACCACTTGGGCTTTCTCGCGCAAAATTTCGCGAGAAAATTCATTCATAAAAGCGCCGCCACCTAGAGACAGAACCATCGGCTCATCACGCGCAACAATTTCAGTGATGATTTTTTGTTCAACTTCACGAAAATATTTTTCTCCTTGCTGCATAAAAATTTCAGCAACCGATTTTTGTTCGCAATCTTCAATTTCGCGGTCAGAATCGACAAAATAATAGCCAAGTTTTTCTGCCAACTTAAAGCCAATGGTAGTTTTGCCAACGCCCATCAGTCCTACAATCGCAATGATTTTCTTTGTTTTCAACATCGCTGATATTTGATTAAAAAACTTTGCCCTAAACTTTGCCCCAAACTTTGCCCTTGAAAAACTTCTCAGGAAGAATTAAATTACCACAAGATTTCACCGCACAAATTTATTATTAAACATAGGAGATTGCAATGTCAGACTTTACTAGATCAAACAGATCCTCATTCGCTTCTACAGCTGCAGGCGTTTCATACGATGCTGGCCTTCGCGATTACATGGTAAAAATCTACAACTTCATGTCGATTGCCCTAGGCATTTCTGGTGCCGTGGCCTTCTTGGTTTCAAGTTCTCCTGCTTTAATGGCAGCAATTTTTGGCACCCCACTTGCTTGGGTTGTAATGCTAGCGCCACTTGGCTTCGTAATGTTTTTTGGCTATAAATTAAATTCACTTTCTGGCGCACAAGCTAAAAATTACCTTTGGATTTATGCAGGCTTGATGGGCTTGTCTTTGTCAACCATCTTCATCGCTTACACCAGCACCAGCATAGCTCGCGTGTTTTTCATTAGCGCTTCAACCTTTGGTGCCATGAGTTTATACGGTTACACAACCAAAAAAGACTTGAGCGGCATGGGTTCATTCCTAATGATGGGCTTAATTGGCTTAATTATCGCTTCTGTAGTTAACATCTTTTTGAAAAGTTCTGCACTAGAATTTGCATTATCTGCAATTGGGGTCTTGATTTTTATAGGGCTTACCGCTTATGATACTCAAAGAATTAAACAATCTTACTATCACTCTGCTGATAGCGAGACCACTTCAAAGTTGGCAGTGCTTGGCGCGCTTAACTTGTACATGGATTTCATCAACTTGTTTTTGATGATGTTGCGCTTCTTTGGTGATCGCAAATAGTTTCATTCGAAAATCTGCTTTTTTAAAATTCGCCTTAGTTTAATTACGAAGGGCGAATTTTTGCTTCCTTATTCCTTGGTAGCTCAGTGGTAGAGCAAGTGACTGTTAATCACTTGGTCGGGGGTTCGAATCCCTCCCAAGGAGCCAACTCTCTGTTTACAGAAGTCTGGCGAAGTCCAATAAATCATCTCTCTTCCTAATACTAGCAAGCTTCAAGACTGATAGCGTCCAAAATCGTCATTGACATCTGCAAAACTTTAGGGGCATAATTTCTCTTACAAATTCATAGAAATTTTATATGCCTCGATTCATGCCTCCAATTATAAAACTCTAGTAAAATTCCATTCTTTAAAGCTTTCTACGGCTCAGACTAAAGTGCACCCCTGCAGCCAGACCAATTTCCCCCTCCATTATAGGAGCAAAACTCGATAAATTTTCTTAAAATTTATCGAAAGCTTTTAAACACCACCACGCTAATTCGCGTGAGAAAAAATAAACAAATTATTTTTATTAAAAAAATCAACATAAAGCTCCATTATTATTAAAATATACTACAGCAGGAGTCTTGTAACTCAATGATTGATGCGGTCTTTCGT
>CANGNU010000077.1 GCA_947455365.1 Rickettsiales bacterium
CTGCTAAAGCCAGATGCGCCTAAAGAATGGGACTTGGAATTTTTTAATATTGCGTTCAGCGCCAATATAAATTTAGAGAAATTTTCACCAAAAAAAATTTTAACAATCACGCAAGAAATTGAAAAGCAAATTGGCCGTAAAACCAATGAACATAAGTTTTTGTGGGCTCCGCGAGAAATTGATATTGATATTTTGGCAATTGATGATTTGGTAATTGACTTGGGTGAAAAACTAAAAATTCCCCACCACGCCTTGCTGGAGCGCGATTTTTTCTACAAAACAGTTGCAGAAATTGAGCCAAGCTGGCGCCACCCAAAAGCCTAGGCCTTTCTAGGGTCAAGATAAAGCAGAATTGGCGCAGAAATGTAAATTGAGGAGTAAGTTCCCACTAAAATTCCAAAAAATGCTGCTTGGCTGAAACTTTTTAGAACATCGCCACCAAATAAAACCAACGCCAAAAGTGAAAGTAGTGTGGCACCAGATGTAAGTAAGGTTCGGCTTAATGTAGAATTGGCACTAGAATTGATCAATTCAGCTAAATCCATCTTTTTATATTTGCGCAAATTTTCACGAATGCGATCATAAATTACTACCGAGTCATTGATGGAATAACCAATAACCGTAAGAATTGCTGCAATTGAAGTGAGGTTAAATTCTAGACCAGTTACCGCGTAAAAACCAAGCGTGAGTAAGGCGTCGTGAGTAAGTGCAAAAATTCCGCCAAGGCCAAATTGCCAATCGAAACGCACCCAGATGTAAATCATGATGAAAATGAAAGACATTAACAAAGCGAAGAAGCCTTTCCAAATAAGTTCTGAGCCCATTTGCGGACCAACATAATCAACTTTGCGATATTCAATTTGTGGGAATTTTTCAGTAAGAATTTCTTGAATTTTTTTTACTTCTAAAAGCTGCGAACCATCTTTGTCATTGGTTTTTGCCACCCTGATGAGAAAATCTTGCTCACCAATATTTTGAATTTGGACATCTTTTATTTTTGCGGTAAGAGCGGCGCGCAGTTGCTCTTGCGAGGCATTTGGCGCGCGCGCTTCGATTAAAATTCCGCCAGAAAAATCTATGCCGAAATTTAAACCTTTAACTAAAACCAGCGCCACTGAAGCAATAATACAAAGGATTGAAGCTGCAAGTGCAAGCTTATGCACTTTCATGAAATCAACCTTTGTATGGGCTAAGAATGAGCGCAGTATTTTCATTATTTTGCAGCTGAAATTTTACGAATTTGTGCCGCTAAGCGAGATAATTTTCTTGCCGCAGTGTTAAGCTTAATAATTTTTTTAGTTACGCCGCGCATAATTTCAGATTCAAGCGCTTTAAAGGCTTCAAGAGCTTTTGCTTGATCGTTTAATTTGATTTGATCTGCTACTTTTTTTACGAATGTTCTGATGCGGTTTCTGCGAGAATTGTTAACCAATTTTTTTGCCGCACTTGCGCGTAAAGCTTTTTTTGCTGAAGTTGTATTAGCCATTTTGTTGTTTTTTTGTAATTATTAAAAGGGTTTGTTGCAGTTGATTTTACTGGGTGGATTTTGTTTTACAAGTGGGAAAATGACATGTCATTTATTTTTGTCTTTACTAAAATGTGCGTGCGTTGAAAATATACTAACGAGTTAATTTTATTTCAATTATTTATGGCTAATCCATTTCAAAGATTTTATAGATTTATTACTGGGGCAAATCGCAGAGTTGCTGCTATGCCAACAGCAGATGCTACGGTAATTAACGCGCCCGCTAAACCGACGGAGGAGGAGCAAATTAAAAAACTAAATTGCGCTACTGGTTTAATTCATCAAATGCCACAAAGTTTGTTGAATCCAGAAATATTTCGACAATCAATTTCAACTGAAGCAAAGCCAACTGCAACTGCAATCATAAACGCGATAAACTTTGATGCGCAAAAAATTGCTCCAGATTTTTTTAGAGATTTTTCCTTCGAAAATCAGGCTAATTTAGGATATTTAATTAAAAGCTTGGTTGCTGAAATAAAAATAATTCCAGATGACGCTCAACAGCAACTTTTGGCAATAAATTTACAGCAGCCTTTAATTGACAATGGGGCGGTGAATGCCAATGAAAATGCGGTTGCAGCCATTATCAATTCTTTGCCAGATAAAAATAGAGAGCTTTTAAAAACAGTGACAAGCGCCGCATTGCATGTGGTTAATTGTGGTGGAGAGGCGAAAACATTTTTAAATTTAGATGGTTTGGCTGTTGTATTTGGGCCAAATTTAATTGAAGTTTCAGATCTTAATAAAGCTTCGATGCCAAAGGGGTTGGCGGAAATTATTTTTACTGTAGCGGCGAGAGAGAATGGAATTAACATTGGCAAGACTAGAACCCCTAAGGCAAGCACAGAACATCAGCAAAAGGCGGGCAATTATTCGGTACAAAATGAAGTTCCTAATACAAAAATTAGCATCACAGGAATAACCGTGGGTGATGATGGGCGCATTAATTCTTGCGAGCGCTTGGTTGATAAGGGTGGTAATAAATATACTGAAATATCTATTTAGACGCTACAATTCGGAATAAAAAATAATTCAGAAACTGGCGCTTAACTATTCTTAATTCTAGGCAATTCTTAGCGCTAACATTGCAATGTTTTTTGCCCGCCCATATAGCTAACCAGCGCCTCGGGCACCGTTACACTGCCATCGACATTTTGATAATTTTCAAGAATTGCCACAATAGTACGGCCCACAGCTAGAGCCGAGCCGTTTAGCGTGTGGGCGAAATAGTTTTTGCCGTCTTTTTTATATTTAGTTTGCGTGCGGCGCGCTTGAAAATCGCCGCAATTTGAGCAGCTGGAAATTTCGCGATATTTATTTTGCGCGGGCAGCCATACTTCTAAATCGTAGGTTTTTTGTGCGCCAAAGCCCATGTCGCCGGTGCAGAGCAGCAGCTTGCGGAATGGCAATTGCAGGCGTTTGAGAATTTCACAAGCAACATTAGTCATTCTTTCATGTTCGGCCGCAGATTGCTCGGCTGTAGTAATAGAGACCAGCTCGACCTTCTTAAATTGATGCTGGCGAATCATGCCGCGAGTGTCTTTACCAGCAGAACCAGCTTCGCGGCGAAAGCACGGCGTGTAAGCGGTGAAGCGCAATGGCAATTCTGTTTCAGCAAAAGTTTTCTTTGCCGCAAAATTGACCAAAGAGACCTCGGCCGTAGGAATGAGCCAGTAACCATCGGTTGTAACAAAAGCATCTTCACTAAATTTTGGCAACTGTCCCGAGCCGTACATGGCCTCACTTTTCACAATATTTGGTGGCGAAAATTCGGTGTAGCCATTTTCTAGCGCAATGTCGAGCATGAAGTTTGACAATGCGCGTTCAAGCCTTGCTAATCCTGCACTCAGCGTAGAAAAACGCGCACCAGAAATTAATGCTGATTGCTCAAAATCTAGCATTTTCAAGCCTTCGCCAATTTCAACATGGTCTTTTGGGGTGAAGGAAAATTGTCGCGGCGTGCCAAATTTTTCAACTTCAATATTGTCGTTTTCATCTACTCCCACAGGCGTTTCCGAAGATGAAATGTTGGGAATTTGTGCTAATAATTCTTCAAGTTTTTGGTCTTGCGCTGCGTTATTTTCTAATTCTTGCAATTCAATATTGGTTTTTTTCGATTCCTCAAAAAGCGCGTCAGCATTGCCTCCAGCACGCTTTACATTCGCAACTTCTTTGGCAAGATTATTTCTTTTTGCCTGCAATTCTTGAATCAAAAACATTTTTTTACGCTTTTCTTCATCAATTGCAAGAATGTCTGCAGCCTTTACTGAAGCCTTGCGCGCTTGCATTGCGGCGTCAAATTTTTCAGCATTTTCACGAATCCATTTTATATCTAACATTTCTAAAAACTTTTAAATTTTAAATTATAAATTTGCGACTAAGATAAATTTTATTTGATATTTTAATTTTATTTCTCCGTAACTTAAGGCTCTGCCCCTCGGGCAGATGAGCCCATCGAGATTTAAAGCGAGCGTAGCTCGCGATGGTCTCATAACTCGGTTCAGAGCCTTAAGTTACGGAGAAATAAAATTAAAATATCAAATAAAATTTATCTTAGTCGCAAATTTATAATTTAAAATTTAAAAGTTTTTGGAAATGCCTACTGCCATTGAATTATCACAAAAGTTGATTAGCTTTCCGTCTTACTCTGGCAACAGTCCCGAGGTGATTGAATTTCTAAAACAGCGACTAGAAAAACTAAGTTTCACCTGCAATATTTTAGAATATGAAGGCAGCGGATCTTACAAAGTCAATAATTTGCACGCTTTGTATAATCCAAAAAACTCTAGCAAAATTTTATATTTTGCGGGACATACCGATGTAGTTGCGACTGGTGATATCAACGCTTGGACGTATAATCCATTTGCAGCAAAAATTGTCGATGATAAACTTTTTGGCCGCGGCACTGCCGATATGAAATGCGCCATCGCTTGCTTTGTTTCTGCTGTTGAAGAATTTCTGCAAAGCCACTCTGCGCCTGACTTTGGCATTGGTTTTTTAATTACCAATGATGAGGAAAATGACTCAATCAACGGCACCGCGAAAGTTTTAGAATGGATGAAAGCGCACGGCAAATCAATATCAGCCTGTATTGTTGGCGAACCAACCAATCCTGAAAAACTGGGCGAAATGCTAAAAATTGGCCGTCGCGGTTCAATTGGATTTTCACTAAAAATTATTGGCAAGCAAGGCCATGTGGCTTACCCTGACAACGCTTTGAACCCAATCACAACTTTAGTGAATATTCTTAAAGTTTTGAAAGAGCATAAATTTGATGAAGGTAATGAATTTTTCAGCCCAACTAATTTAGAAATTACTAACATTTCTAGCGATAATTTTGGTGGCAATGTCATTCCGGCGCAGGCTGGCGCTAACTTCAACATTCGCTTTAATTCGCTACATAATTCACAATCTATTATTGAATTGATTGAATATGTCTGCAAAAAAAGTGTTGGGCTTGGCGTAAAATATGAGCTGACGCATCGTTTAAGCGGAGAATCTTTTTTAAGTAAAAATGGTAATTTTGCAAAATTAGTACAAAATTCTGTCGCAGAAATTTGTGGTGGTGAAAAACCTGTTTTAAGCACAACCGGTGGCACTTCTGACGCTCGCTTCATTAAAGATTATTGTGAAGAAATTGTTGAATGCGGCTTGGTTAATAAAACGGCGCATCAAATTGACGAATTTGCTTATTTATCAGAAATTACTAATCTACAAAAAATATATCTTGAAATTCTAAAAAAATTTGCAAATTAACAGAACTGAAGGTTAATTTCTTCGCAGCTTACTGCAGAGAAATTTGCTCTACTAAAATTGCATAAATTTTAAACTAAAAAAATGTCAAAAATTTTAATTTTCATTGCTAATAAATTACTTGGCAGATTAAGCGAGACCGATAAAAAGAAAATTCAACAATTCCCTAAAACCAGAGAGCGTATGATTAAATCGATGATGAAGCGCAAAATTATTAGCGAGACAGAAATTAAAATTCACGGAATTTTCATTACATTTTTTGGCTGCGGAAAATTGCGTTACGGCCCCGGAACTTTAGCAAGTTTTGTAACGGCGCTACTC
>CANGNU010000078.1 GCA_947455365.1 Rickettsiales bacterium
AGCTTGGCAAAAAAATTGGTGCTTATGTTTTTTCTTATCATGTCTCAGACCCTGAGCGCTATGGCGTGATCGAGTTTGACGAAGATGAAGAAAAAGTTATTAGTCTTGAAGAAAAACCTACAAAACCTAAATCAAATTGGGCGGTTACGGGGCTATATTTTTACGATAACAATGTTGTAAAAATTACTAAATCCATCAAGCCATCAAGCCGCGGCGAGCTTGAAATTACAGATGTCAACAAGGCTTACCTAAAACAAAAAAAACTTGGCGTAATAAAATTAAAACGCGGTTTCGCTTGGCTTGACGCCGGCACGCCAGATTCTCTCCTCGATTCTTCACAATTTATTCAAACCATCGAGAAGCGCCAAGGCTTGAAAATAGCCTGCTTAGAAGAAATTGCCTATCGCAAAAATTTTATTTCTGCCGATAATTTTAAAAAACTGGCCAAAGGCTATAAAGCTGGCACGCCTTACCGTTACTATCTTGAAACCATTATTAAACATGATCGAATTTGAAAATTTAGCTAAATTAAATGCACCATTTTTTGCCGATTATAAAAAATCTTTCGCGCAAACCCTTGATAGCGGCTGGTTTGTGCTTGGTGCAAATGTAAAAAAATTTGAAGAAGAATTTGCTCAATATTGTAACAGCAAACATTGCGCTGGCGTTGCTTCTGGCCTTGATGCCTTAATTCTTGCTTTGAAGGCCTTTGATTTTGCTGCAGGCGATGAAGTCATCGTGCCTTCCAACACCTACATTGCCACCATTTTAGCAATTTTACAAAATGGCCTCAAACCAATTTTAGTTGAACCAAATATTGCCACTTACAATATTGACCCGCTAAAAATTGAAGAAAAAATAACCTCGCGAACTAAGGCTATCATGGTTGTACACCTTTATGGCCAAGTTTGCGAAATGACGCCAATTTTAGAAATTTGCCAAAAATATAATGTGAAATTAATTGAAGATTGCGCCCAATCACATGGCGCAACCTATAAGGGAGTAAGGGCAGGAAGCTTTGGAGATTTTGGTGCCTTCAGTTTTTATCCAACAAAAAATCTTGGCTGCTTAGGCGATGGTGGCGCTATCAACACTAATTCAGAAGATTTAATCCACAAAATAAAACGCCTGCGCAATTATGGCTCTGATGTAAAATATCACAATGAAGTAATTGGCTTTAACTCGCGCCTAGATGAGGTTCAGGCCGGTTTTCTTTCCATCAAATTACAAAAACTTGATGACATAAATTCGCATAAAAATAAATTAGCTAAAATTTATTTAGAAAATTTGAAGGGTGATTTTATCAAGCCAGTACAGCATGCAGACTATTATCATGTTTATCACATTTTCAATATTCGCCATGAAAAACGCGATGCATTGCAAAAATATTTGCTAGAAAATGGCGTAAAAACAGAAGTGCATTATCCCATTGCGCCCCATAAGCAGAAGGCAATGGCGGGCGTTATTGATGCGAAGGAAAATTATAAAATTTCGGAAGAAATTCATGCGACAACTTTAAGCTTGCCACTTTCTTATTTTCATAGAGAAAATGATGTGGAAAAAGTTGTGGAGATTTTGAATAAATTTTAACTGAAAATTTTCTCAAAAAAAGGCGCAATTAGGGCAAACATAATTGGCATAATTAAAAAAATTTTTAGCTATAACTTATAAGAATTATTGCTTAGACGCATAAGGCTCATCAATATAATCATCAACATCATAATACTCCGAGGCAAGCACCTGTAGCACGCAATGGCCCGTAAACTCCTTCATCAAATGCCAATCTTGCGGCTCTAAAATTAAACATTTCTCAGGAGCATCAAGCAAAAATTCTTCTTCCTTGTGGCCATTATTATTATAAACCACACAGCTTCCACTTAAGCACATTACGGCCTGAACCGCTTTTTTATGACGATGCCCTCCTCTAATTCCTTGCGGATTAGTAATTGCATAAACTCTTTTTATTTTAAATGGCAAAGCTGCATCTTCAACAGCAGTAAGGCTTCCCCTCGCATCACCATGTTTCTTCAAATTAATTATGTAAGCCATTTCTCAGTCTAATATTTTTTTTCATTGGCAAAATTAACAAGCGTAATTTTTGCCACCAATTACAATTTTTACCACGCACTTCATTTAAAAAGTCACTAGCATTATCCACAACTTTTATTGCAGATTCAATTGCTAATAAATAATTTTGATAAATATTTTCTACAACATCAGCAGAAATTTTATACTCCTTCGGGGCCAGTTGTATAGAGCTTCTATTCAATAATTTAAAACCATGAAAATGATAAAAAACTAAAGAAAATTCTGCGCCACTATTTTTTTCTACACCAATCACGGCATCATTTTTCGACAAAAAATTATATTGCGAAACATTCCACGGCGCCACTCCACCGCCTAAATGCTTTAATTCATGAACGCCGTTAAATCGTGTCAACCAATCATCTAAATATTTTTGATCGCCAAATTTTCCATCTTCATGCTTATTATAACACCATTCAATACAGCGCTCACGCCACCAATTTAAAGCGCGCAAGCCATCTTCATTATTTTTAAAACACATGAATTGCACGCAATATTTTCCTGAAATTGCGCTTTGATCCCATTCTGGCGAATAGCGATGGCTAGTGATTAAAACCGACTTCTCGCCCATTTCATCAAGCAAAATTTTTGGGTCAGCAAAGAAAAAAATATCAGAATCAACATAAGTGCAACTTGCAACTGGAAAGTTTTTTAATACATAAAGAACCGTTGAGGCTGTAGATGTCCAGCAATATTCACCTTTACTACGCGAAGATTTTATTGCTAATAATTTTTCATCTTCAAATTCTTGCAAAGAAATTATTGTAACATTTTTTAATACTAATTTGCGCAAAAAATCTTCACATTTTCTATCAAAAGCAAAGATGTAGAGATGAAAATTGGCGCAATGTTTTAACAAGGAGGCATGCAGCGCAAGGCCAAAATGCAGATAGTTAGAGTCAAATAAGGTGCAGAAATTTATCATTTTTTTCTAACAAGCACAACATTATCAAGATAGAGATCGTTATTTTTTGGCAAAACAAGATTTAGCGCCAAGCCAACAATATTAAATATAGCAGTTAATAAATTAATTGGAACTCTGCGAGCCCTATTTACTCTAGCGCTTCCAGCAATTGCTTTATAAATATAAACATTAATTAATTGAAATATAACCGCAATATCATTGGTGGATTTTCTAAATTCCACAATCTCAAAACCATTTTGCTGCAAAAGATGCTTTAACCCAAACGATGAATAGCGCGCGTAATCAAAAGGCTGTTCATGCTCATCCCAAACAAATGGCACGGTCATTATGGCATAGCCACCACGCTTCAATACTCGATTAATTTCAGCCAAGAATTCACTTGGATTAAAAATATGCTCCAATACTTCATTACAGATTAGCGAATCAAATTCCGCATCGGCAAACGGAAAAGTTTTTCCATCATAGAAAAAATCAGCTTTTTTACTCTCTCTGTTTGCTTCATTGTCATATTCCAAACCAACATATCTATTGCAGTGAAAAAGCTCTTCGTACGGCTTGTTGCCACACCCAACATCAAGAACATTGCCAGTAATTTTATTGGCAAATAATTTAATATTTTTATAAAGACCTTTTCTCGCAAAATAAAAAGGGTTAATAAAAACACCCAAAAGACCGGGATTAAACTGCTGCCGCTTCACCATTTTCTTAATAAAGCCGATCTTCTTTTTTTTCATAAAAAATTTTTTTATATCTTGTCGAGCAAATTTATTTTCTGCCACTGATATTTTGTTAATTGAAATTTCTTGCTCAAATAAATTTTGGTCAAACTGACCAGTTGCATCGCAATGACTACCGCTATTGTCAAAACCAATATTTTGCACCAAACTTTTTCCTGGATAAAGCGTTAATTTATTTGCTAGAAATGCCGATGCATGCCATCTAATCGCCCAAGAATTATTTTCTCCCTTTATTTGCCCTTGAAGCATGTGAGTGTAAGGATAGCAGCCATCTAAATCAAACTCATTTTCTAACCCTCTTTCCTGCAATTGCGCCAACAATTCAGAACCATTCGCATTAAATAAATTCCAGCCGCGCTTCCAAGTAGCCCAACCCCAGCAATCTGCACCGCGTAAGAAAAAAGTTGCAGGTAATTCTGCTTTGACAGGATAAACATAACCATGAATTGAAATTACTTGCTCTTCCTTCTCATAAAAATTCAAACCATCATTCATGAATTGCAAAAAATGTGGCGAAGTCACAAGATCATCTTCAACAACAATAATTTTTCCATATTCATTCACAATCTTAGAAACCCCTGCTATTATTGAGTTGGCAAGGCCTTTATTGACAGAACTTTTTTCTACAACAACATTTTTAAAGCCTGAAATATTATCAATAATTTTATGAAGCTCGGCAATTTTTTCTAAGGATGAATTATCTTTTGGCCCATCACAAAAAACAAATAATTCACTTTGCGCTGCTAAATTATTTTGCCGCAAGGACTCTAAGGTGCGCGCAGTATGATCGGGGCGATTATAAACAAATAAAACTATCGGGGCTAAGTCAGTTTGAATCATCTAATTTCCACCTTGAATTACATTCACATCACGCCGCGGCATTGGAATTTCCACCCCATTTTCCCGCAACTTTTTCTGCAAAGCAACAAAGGCCTCGCTTCTTACAGGCATGCGGCCTTTGGTAATATCGCTAATCCAAAAATAAAGCACCATCTTCACATCATATTCAGCAAATTTTGTCACATAACATTCAATTTCTGGATAATTCAAACAACGCGAATTGCCGCGCGCCACTTCAGTTGCCAGCTCTATCACCTTTTCTAAATCAGATGAATAAGCGACTGAAAACTCAATTTCAATGCGGGCGCGATTGTTAGAGTAAGTCCAATTAGTCACCTTGTTAATAATTAAATCTTCATTTGGCACCATAATTTCTTTGCCGTCGAAACATTCAATTAAAGTGTGGCGACCCGCAAAATGCTTGATTACGCCAAAAATTCCACCATTGTCAATTTCAACCCAATCACCAACTTCAACCGATTTTTCAAACAGCAAAATAATTCCACTAATAAAATTTGAAGCAATTTTTTGTAAACCAAAACCAATACCGACACCAATTGCACCGCCTAGAACGGCAAAGGTTGTCATGTCAACGCCCAGTGTTTTTAACACCACAATAACCACCACCGAATAAACAAAAATATCGATGAATTTGCTGATAATTCCCTTCGTGCTCGATTTAATATTTTTGCTGCCTTCAATATAGCTTTTGCTTTTTTTAGTCACCAAACTTGAGAACCAAAAAACAATCAGCAATACGATGAAAGATTTTAGCGCCAAGTAAATTGAAATGCGCACCGAGCCAAGTTTTAAAGCGTATTGATCGAGAAAATCGGCGGTACTATCAAGCATGCCAAAAATATCAAGAACCAAGGCTGGCATTAGAAAAACCCC
>CANGNU010000079.1 GCA_947455365.1 Rickettsiales bacterium
TGCAATGGCAACGCAAGATTTTGATATATTGCTCGCCAAAGAAATTTTTGCTAATTTTAAAGAGCGCGTTCAAGGTTTGAATGAAGTTTTTTCACAAGATTTATCGCGCATTGAAAGTGATAAAAAATTCAGCAAATTTATAAAAAATTTAGCAAAAAATATAGAAAATCAACAAGCCTTCGCGCTAGAAGTGAAGAGGCTTTTTGAGTTTTTGCGACAAGAGCAACGCGCAGAAAATTCTGCAGATAAAAACACAGAAAATCAGTCAGAAAATTCTGTCAAAAAAATGCCGAAGCAAGAAGATGAAAATTTTAGCAACAACGAAGAAACGCCGCAAAGCCAACAGCCACAAGACATCAACAATGATGAAGAAAATAGCAAAACAGAAAAATCTGATGAAGAGCAAAAAATAAATTTGCAAGAAGGTGATGCCTTAAATGGCGCGCAAGCCAAGCTGGACATGGCTGAAAGCAATGAAGAAGGAATTGAGTTTAAAAAATCTTACAAAATTTACACTAGCAAATTTGATGAAATAGTTTTTCCGCAAAAACTTATCAGTAAAAGCGAATTAGAATTGCTAAGACATGGCTTAGAATTGAGGTTGGCAAAACTTACCAGCATTTCAAAAAGGCTGACAATTAAGCTGAAAAAAAAGCTGATGGCGAAGAAAAATTCTTTTATTGAGCAAAGCAATAGCGAGGGAATTTTGGATCGGAAAAAATTTACGCAAATGGTGATTGATCCATTTTCAGACAATCACTTTATTGTGCAAAAACAACGACAATACCAAGACACTGTAGTCTCTATCTTGCTTGATAATTCAGGATCGATGCGCGGCCAGCCAATTATTATGAGTGCTTTAGCTTGTGAAATTATCGCAAAAATATTAGAAAAGTTCTCGATAAAAACTGAAATTCTTGGTTTTACCACGGTTGATTGGAAAGGCGGCAAGTCGCGCAAATTATGGGAAAGTGAAGGTCGGTCTCATAATCCGGGAAGGTTAAGTGATCTGCGGCACATTGTTTATAAATCGGCAAATCAGAGTTTGAAAAAGTCGCAAGTTAATTTGGGGTTAATGCTAAAAGAGGGCATGCTTAAGGAAAATATCGACGGTGAAGCGTTGTTATGGGCCAAGGGGCGCCTGCTGCAGCGCGATGAGAAGCGCAAGATTCTTGCGATAATTTCTGATGGCACGCCAGTTGATGATTCGACAAATTCAACCAATGATCAAGAAATTCTCACCGATCATTTGCGTCATGTGATTCATCGCATTGAAAAGCAAACCGCAATTGAAGTTTTTGGAATTGGCATTGGTCATCAGGTTAGTAATTTTTATCGCAATTCAATTGCAATAAAAAATGCTGAAGAATTGGGTGATGTAATGATTGAAAAAATTACCAAGTTAATGTGAGTGCTATGTCATTTATCTAGACATGGCGCGCTTTCAAGCCATGTTGTAGATGGCATAATTTTCACTTTAGTATGAAAAAAAAATTCTCTATTAATAAATTAGGCGCTTGGCGCATTTATTTTATCTTTTTTTATATAGTGGCAGTTGCGCTTACGGCGCACTATGTTCATGAAGGATATAATTCTTTTTTTGAGAAGAAAAGATCTGTCATGGAATTGGCTGCTTACAAAATTTCCTCAGATTTTATCAACATTTTAAATCACGCTGAAGACACTCTTAACGGTATTAATAAAAAAATTGTTAGATCAGGTGGCAGTAAGGCTAACATTAGCGATATTCTAATTTCTTCGGGGCAAAAATATAACGACAATTTGTTGCAATATGAATTATCAACGGGAAAATTTTACTGGATCGATGCTGAAAATAATTTAATTGCCAATAGTGAATATGGCTTAATTGCCAATACCATTGATTTATCTGGCCGCGATTATTTGCAAAAAACCTCATTAAATGCTGGAAAAATTTACACAGGAGAGCCGATAATTGGCGCTTCAAGTGGGCAATTTGTAATTCCAGTGGGGGTTGGCGCTGAAAATGCTCAAGGGCATTATGTTGGCACAATGGCGGTTAGTTTTAAATTATCAGAATTGACGGCGCGCTATAGTGAAATTGCTGACTTGCATCAAGTTAATTTTGCGGTTTTGAATTCAGAAAATCATATTATTTTTGAATCGGAAGATGGTGTATTTGCGCATGATAAAAAATTATTTTCAGATTTAGCAACGAAGGAAATTAATGAGGCGGAAGAGTTTGTTGCGCCTTACAGCCTAAGGGATCGCAAGAATAGTTACATAATTTTGCGCGCTTCCGATAAATATCCGTATAAAATATTAACCGGCTATCAAAATAAAATTTTGCAACAAGAATTATTGTTTAGAATAATTATCTGGGCTGCACAATTTTTGTTAATTACAGTGTTTTTTGCATCAGCAATGTTTTATTCGCGCAAAGAAGATAAGGATAAGAAAAAGCGCAAATAAGTTAGATTTTCTTATAGCTAGAAATCTTCAGACCGTAGCCTTCAAGCCCAATGACCGATTTTTTTGAGCTGGTCAAAAGAGTCATATTTTTCACGCCTAAATCGGCTAAAATTTGTGCACCAGTGCCATAATTGCGCAACTCATTTGTTTTGGCAGATTCAGCGTTAAGCAGCGCCAGCAAAGCTTCTTGCGGTTGTCGAATAATTACAATCACACCATTTTCATTTTGCGAAATTTTCTTCAATGCTTTTTTTAGCAAACCGTTTTTGCTATTTTGTGCATCGTTGAGGCAGTCAGAAAAAATGTTCAGATGATGCATTCTAACCAGTGTGGGATTGGTTTTGTCAATGTTGCCTTTTACCAAAGCAATATGTTCAATTTCATCAACTTGGCTGCGATAAATTGTTAAATTGAATTCGCCAAAATTTTTGTGGATAAATTTTCTGCGCTCAACAACTTCAACTAATTTTTCATTTTTGCGGCGATATTCAATGAGATCAGCGATGGTGGCAATTTTAATTTTATGCTGTTTGGCAAATTTGATAAGGTCGGGAAGGCGCGCCATTTCGCCATCGTCCTTCATAATTTCGCAAATTACGCCAGAAGGGTTAAGGCCAGCAAGGCGCGCAATGTCAACTGCCGCTTCAGTGTGGCCTGCGCGCACTAGAACGCCGCCATTTTGTGCTTTTAACGGAAAGATGTGTCCGGGGCTAACCAATGCGTCGCGGCCCTTACCAGCGCTGATTGCATCGGCAATGGTTTTGGCGCGGTCAAAGGCCGAAATGCCCGTACTAATTCCTTCGCGTGCTTCAATTGACACAGTAAAAGCAGTTTTGTTGCGTGATTGATTATTGAGTGACATTAATGGCAAGTCAAGCTCTTGCACCCTTTGTTCTGTAAGTGCCAAGCAAATTAACCCGCGCCCATATTTGGCCATAAAATTAATTTTTTGGTCATCGCAAAATTGTGCAGGCACGATGAGATCTCCTTCATTTTCACGGTTTTCATCATCAACTAAAATAAAAATGCGTCCCTGACGCGCTTCTTCGATAATTTCTGAAATGGGTGAGAGGTTGATTTTATTGGTCATAGCTGTAATTAGGAATATATTTTTATCAATCTTTTAAAACATAGCGTGCGATTAAATCTATTTCAACATTGACTAAATCGCCAATTTTTATTGTTGAAAATGTAGTATTGGCAAGAGAATGCGGAATTAAATTTACAAAAAATTTATCGTCTTTAACTTTATTCACTGTAAGAGAAATGCCGTCAAGGCAGATAGAGCCTTTTGTCGCAATAAATTTTTTTAGTGCCGCTGATTTTTTTTCTAGCTGAAATTCTAGTTGTACAGAATCTTGTATAGCTGTTTTGGCCTTTAGTTGTGCGCATCCATCAACATGGCCGCTGACAATATGTCCACCAAATTCATCGCCAACACGCAAAGCAAATTCAAGATTAACCGCAGTGCCAACCGCCCATTTCGTAAGGTTGGTGGCATTACAAGTTTCTTTTGAAGCTTGAAAAAAAAGTTTTGTTTCAGATTTTTCTGCTAATGAATTTTCTGGTAATTTTGCCGATAGAGCATTTTTTTTTGCTGGTAAATTTTTTATCAATTCAGGATTTTTGCTTAGCAAAATATTTTCCTTCTTCACCAAAGTTAAACAAATGCCATTACAAGCTACCGAGCAGCCAATATCAAGCGTTCGCGCAATTTTCTGCGTCACAGAAATTGTTAACGCACAATCTTTCTTCGCATCAAATTTAATCTGCTCAACAACACCAATATGGGTAATAATTCCTGTAAACATATTTCTATTTAGTTGATAATCGAAAAATTTCCTTTTTCATTTTTTCAAGTGCCGCACTTTCAATTTGTCGAATGCGCTCGCGCGAGATGTGGTAAGCTTGGCTAAGCTCTTCAAGTGTAGTTGAAACCTCTGACATTTGCCGCTTAATTAAAATATCTTTTTCGCGTTCATTCAACACTAAAAATGCTTCACGCAATAATTCTTCACGGCGTAATTTTTCTTGATTATCAATGGCAATTTGCTCTTGCGTCTCTTGCTCTGCCGCCACTTTGCTAATTACTTCATCTTCGCCATCAGCACTAATTAAATTATTGAGCGAAGTGTCAGAATTTTGCAGGCGAGAATCCATTTCGCGCACTTCTTTTTCAGTAACATTTAAGTCATGGGCAATTTTAGTAACATAGTCTGCAGGCAGTGCTGCCGTGCTTCCTTCATCGGTTCCAAGGCGGCGTTTTATTTTGCGCAAGTTAAAGAATAATTTTTTTTGCGCCAAAGTTGTGCCAATTTTAACCAATGACCATGAGCGCAAAACATGCTCTTGAATGTAGGCGCGAATCCACCACATGGCGTAAGTTGAAAAGCGAAAGCCTTTTTCGGGGTCAAATTTTTTGACGGCTTGAATCAATCCCACATTACCTTCCGAGACTAGATCAGTTATCGGCAAACCATAATTTTTGAATTTAGTTGCCATTTTCACCACCAATCGTAAATGGCTTTGCACCAGCATTTTCGCCGCTTCTTTGTCACCAGATTTTTTAAATCTCATGCCATATTCATATTCTTCTTCGGCACTAAGTAGGGGAAATTTTTGAATCTCGCGCATATATTGCAAGAAGCCGTCACTAGATTTTGACCTTACGGCGTCTAAAGCGGAATCTTGTTGCGCTAATTCTTGTGGGTTTTGATTTTCTGCAGCTTTCATAATTTTTAGATGCCAGTATGTTCATCAGCCGCGGTAATGCGAATATTGTATTTTTTTGATAAGTAATCAATCACCGATTTTCTTTCTAAGGAGGATAATTGGCGATTGTAAATTATCACTTCAGAAATCATGCCAGTAAAGGCGTTAGACCCATCTTTGCTGGTGCCAATAGTTAGGCCATTCATGCGATTAGTGCCGCTAATTGTTGTTGTTCCTGCGGAAGCTGAA
>CANGNU010000080.1 GCA_947455365.1 Rickettsiales bacterium
ACTGAAATTTCGAGCAAGCTAAAAGCGCGCTTTTGCATTTTCATATTTTTATTGATAGAGCAGTTCGATGCTAATTGAGTTGGTTGTTTCATCTTCATTTGCTTTAACTTGTTGCTCATAGCTGCTAATGTAACACAGAGCGTTCTTTTTATTTTCGCAGTAATAAATGGTGCCCTGCAACATGTAATTCTTGTCTGGGTCAAGCTCAGGAAGTTTTAAGTCGTTATTAGCAATCATGGTCCAGTCAAAAGTGGCTACTAGCGTGGCTTCATCATCATTTACCATTTCTAGCAAATTAATAAAACTTGGACCTAAATCGTTAATTTTCCAATTTTTCTTTAAGTTAATTTTTAGTGCGACATTTTTAGTTGCAACTTCTGCTGCCTTGGCTCTGTAAAGGTTAGGCAGATATTGTAAAAATCCCTCTTTTGGCAATTGCAACGGTGGCATGGTTTCAAGCAATTCAGAAGTAAATTTGCCGCGATTAATTATAACAACGCGATTATTACTTGAGTCAACCACATAAAAGCGATCAAGAATTGAGACAATGCCTTCAGGCTCGTCAAATTCAGTGTGCGAGCCAAGAGAATCGCCTTTTTTGCCACCAATTACAGTGCGAATTTCGCCGCTGATAGGGTCATATTTTCTGATGGCATTGTTGAAGCTATCCACTACATAAACCCCAGTGTCATCGGCCGTTAAGCCCAGAGGGTGCTGCATCAAAGCCTCACCCTTCTTGCCATTTTTATAGCCAAAATCTTGAATTCCTTTGCCAATTAAAGTTTTTACTTCGCCATCTTTACTTAGAACGCGTAGGGCGCTACTTTCGGAATCAACAAAATAAAGTTTGCCATCATAAGTAGTTAAATCGGCAGTTTGCGACAAAGAATTTTTGGGATATTTACCATCGTCAATTCCCTCATTGCCATTGCCTGCAAGCACTGAAATGGTTTGCTTGTTCAAGTTATATTGCAGCAATTGATGCGTGCCAGCATTGGCAATTGTAATATGGCTTGAAGTGGGGTAGAACTCAATGTCTGTAGGTGAGGAAAGCTCAACTTCTTTGGCGTTAATTTCATCGCCATTAATTACAGAGCCTTTCAAGCCAGTGCCAACAAGGGTTTTAACGGTTTGCTCTTTAAAATCGATAATGCGAATTGCATGATTGCCAGTGTCAGCAACATAAAGTTTTCCTGAATCGTAAAGCATTCCTTCGGGCATGCTAAAAGCAGCAGTTTCAAAATTTCCATCAAGAAAGCCGCCTTTATTAGAGCCAATCTGCAAGATAATTTCTCCCGTTAAAGAAGTGACCACAATGTTATTTTGTCCGCTATTAGCAATGAAAAATGCTGGAGCGTTATGTCCTTGAAAAGGAAAGTTTTTAGCATATTCAATTTTGGTTGGAAAACTTAAAACGCGCTTCGCTACTTTATTCTTCTCAAGCAGCAAGGGCAAAGGATCGCGATTAAGTTGATAGCGGAATTTGTTGACAATTTTTTTAACATCATCGGCCAAACTTTTGATTGATTCTTCGCCAACATAAGTTTTTTTAATATTGCCGCGCGGGTCAATCAAAACAAGGGTTGGCCATGCCCGTACACCAAAGCTATTCCAAATTTTTAAGTTAGAGTCATCAATCACCGCGTGAGTAATATCATGCTTTAATATTGCTTTGGTAATTGAATTAAAATCTTTCTGATTGTCAAACTTGCCCGAGTGAACGCTGATGACAGTAAGTTTGCTGCCATATTCTTGCTCAAGACTTTTAATTTGCGGCAAAACATGCAAGCAGGCTACGCAGTCATAAGTAAAAAAGTCTAGCAAAATGACGCGCTCTTTGAGATCATCTAATTCAAGGGGTCGTGATAAGTTAATCCATTTGGTCTGGCTGCCATTTTCATTTGCTGAAACAATTTTTTTGATATTCTCGCTAGTAGAAAATAGCAGAGCAAATAACGAAAATGCTGCCCATAAGATAACTAAAGATGAGGCAATTAAAAGGAGGAAAGATTTGTCTTTTTGGCTAAGTTTTGGCAGCATGAAATTTTAAATTACAAATTGGAAATTATAATTAAAACAGCGGGGAAATTTTCGGGTCAATTTGCGTGACCCGTCATGCTCCTTACGCACACAACGCCTCGTAAGGCATTGTGTTTATTTAGAAACCACCTTCAGTGCGTTTTTTCTTCTTACGGCTGATTGCTTCTTCAGCTTTTCTTTTCTTTTTTTCAGAAGGTTTTTCGTAAGCTTTTCTTCTTCTAGCTTCTTTGATTAAGCCTTCTTTTTGAGTTTTTTTACGAAAAGATTTAATTCCTAATTCTAGGTTACGACCAGTAATTGCTACTTGCATTTTTTATTAATTGTTAATTATTTATTCTTCATTATCGAATAAAATATCAACGCCTTGACGACGATGATTTTTAATGCGATCTTTATAGCGTTGCAACTGGTGCACCGCTTTGTTCAAAGCTTCAGTGAAGCAACCGTAAACATCGGCAGCTTCAGAATCACTTTTAATTATTGCACCATCTTTGACGCCTTCATTTATAATAATGACGGTTTTGAAAAGATGATTTTTTTCTTTCGAAAAATGCACTTCACCGCTAATTGCTTTATCAAAATATTTGGTAACGCCTTTAGCTAAATGCTCTTCAGCGAAGCTGGTCAAGGCTTGGCCAACTTCCATATTCGTACCACTAACTTTAATTTGCATAGCAATTAAATTTGGTTACCAAGAACAAATTGAAGAATGCCGCCGCGCTTATAGTATTCAACCTCATTGCTGGTGTCGAGGCCGCAAGTTAGAATTACTTCTTGCTTACTGCCATTTTCGCGCGTAATCAAGCATTTTATGTCTTGCTTGGGCTTAATGTTAGAGTCTATTCCTAAAATATCAATAGTTTCATTGCCAATTAATTGCAAAGATTTGCGATTGTCCGCGCCCTTGAAAATTAACGGTAAAACGCCCATGCCAATTAGGTTGGAGCGGTGAATTCTTTCGAAGCTTTCAGCGATAACTGCTTTAACGCCAAGCAAGAAGGTTCCCTTAGCAGCCCAGTCGCGAGAAGAGCCGGTGCCATATTCTTTGCCGGCAAAAATTACGAGTGGCACGCCTTTTTCTTTGTAGGACATGGCGCCGTCATAGATTGAAACAATTTCGTCAGAGCCGCGCACCTTAGTGAATCCGCCCTCTTTGGTGCCGCCAAGCATTTCATTTTTAATGCGAATGTTGGCAAACGAGCCGCGCATCATCACTTCATGGTTGCCGCGCCTTGCGCCGTAAGAGTTGAAATCTTTGGCAGAAACGCCGTGAGTCTTGAGGTAAGCGGCTGCAGGCGATGTTGCAGAAATGTTTCCTGCAGGTGAAATGTGATCGGTGGTAATTGAATCGCCGAAAATTCCGAGGATGCTTGCACCCTTGATTTCATTGGCGTTGCTTTGGTTTAAATCATCGAAAAAGTTAGGCAAACGAATGTAGGTGCTGTTTAAATCCCATTTGTAAGTGGCAGTTTTTTCAGTAGCAATTTGCTGCCAAGCCGCGTGGCCCTTGAATAAATCGGCATATTTTTCAGCGTAAACTTCGCGGGTAATAAATTTGCTGATGACGCTGTCAATCTCGTCCTTTGTAGGCCAGAGGTCCTTCAAGAAAACTTTATTTCCAGTGTTGTCAATGGCAATTGCATCTTGCGCAAGGTTGATTTTCATGGTTCCGGCCAGTGCATAAGCAACAACAAGTGGTGGCGATGCAAGATAATTTGCTTTAACCAAAGAGTGCACGCGGCCTTCAAAATTACGGTTTCCCGATAAAACTGCGGCGACTAATAAATTTTTTTCCTTGATGGTTTCTTCAATTTTTTCATGAAGTGGGCCAGAGTTGCCAATGCAAGTGGTGCAGCCATAGCCCGCCACATTAAAGCCCAGTTGATCAAGATGTTTTTGTAAGCCCGATTTCTCTAAATATTCACTCACTACTTGCGAGCCGGGAGCTAGAGATGTCTTGACGAACGGCTTAGTTTTTAATCCGCGCTCTGTTGCTTTTTTGGCAAGAAGGCCCGCGGCTATTAGCACCGAAGGGTTAGAAGTGTTGGTGCAAGAAGTGATTGCGGCAATAACAACATCGCCATCGCCAAGGTCGGCGTTAAGCTCTGGAAGCAGGCTGCGCTTGTTTGCAGCATTGCCCAACTCGGCAAAAATTTTGTCGAAAGATGCAGATGCTTCTTTGAGAAGAACTTTATCTTGCGGGCGTTTTGGGCCAGCAAGTGAGGGCTCGATGCTTGATATGTCTAGCTCTAGCACTTCGCTAAAATCGGGCGTTAAATTATAATCGGAGACAAACATGCCTTGTGCTTTGGCGTAATTTTCCACCAAGGCAACGGTTTCTTCACTACGCGCTGTAAGCTTCAAGTAGTTAATGGTTTCTTGGTCGATGGGAAAAATTCCACAAGTTGCGCCATATTCAGGGGCCATATTAGCAATGGTGGCGCGGTCTGCCAGCGATAATGAAGCGAGAGCGGGGCCAAAAAACTCAACAAATTTTCCAACAACACCTTTTTTGCGCAAAATGTTGGTGATGGTTAGAACCATGTCTGTCGCGGTTATTCCCTCTTTTAGCTTGCCAATAAGTTTAAAGCCAATTACTTCTGGCACCAGCATTGACACGGGCTGACCAAGCATTGCTGCTTCTGCTTCAATGCCGCCAACGCCCCAGCCCAACACTGCGAGGCCGTTAATCATGGTCGTGTGGCTGTCAGTTCCAACTACAGTGTCAGGGTACACCAATGTAGAGTCGCCGTCATTTTTCTGCCAAACAACTTGCGCTAAATTTTCTAAATTTACTTGGTGGCAAATGCCCATTCCGGGCGGCACCACGCGAAAATTATTGAAGGATTTTTGCGCCCATTTTAAAAATTCATAGCGCTCGCGGTTGCGCTCAAATTCTAGATCGACATTTTTTTGCAGCGCATTTTTATCGCCGAAAAAGTCAATTTGTATTGAGTGATCAATTACCAAATCAACGGGCACTAGGGGATTAATTGATGCAGAATTTTTGCCAAGTTTTTCTACCGCGGCACGCATGGCTGCCAAGTCAACAACGGCAGGCACTCCGGTAAAATCTTGCATTAAAACTCGGGCGGGTGAAAAGGCAATTTCAATGCGTTTTTCAGGGTTTTTTACCGAGTCAATTAAGCTGGAAATATGCTCTTCACGAATGACATCGCCGTCAAAATTTCGTACTAAATTTTCGAGCAAAACTTTTAAGCTGTAAGGCAGTTTTGAAATGTCTCTGCCAGCCTTTGTGGCGGCATCTTGCAGTGAAT
>CANGNU010000081.1 GCA_947455365.1 Rickettsiales bacterium
AAATAATTATAAATATGCGGTGGTGATGGCGCTTGATGAAAAAAATTTTAGCGCCAAGAGAAAAACTCGCACACTGTTTTCGCTCAAACCGCGACGCGTTTTTGTTTTTGGTTATTTATTAGATGATTTAAAAAAACAAATGCACAATGCTAATACTAAAATTATTTTTGCCGATCAAAATGAGTCTGCTGTTGGGCTAGAGCACCGCTGCAGCATTCATCCGCTAGAATATTATTTGCAAGATTCTGCTTTCCGCAAAATTTTCTTGCAAAATTTTCGCTTTCAAGGGCGAATTACTGAATATAAAAAATCGTCAGAAAAATTATTAAATTCGTTTGATGAATCTGTCGAAAAGCTAGAAATAATGCATGATTACGAGATTTATGTTAGGCGATAATTTTAAAATTTATAAACATGTTAAAGAATAAATTTGTAGTTGCTATATTGTCTGGGGCCTTATGTGCCTTGGCTTTTGCGCCATTTTATGTTTTTGTTGCGGCAATATTTTCTTTGTCTTTATTGTTTTTTTTATTAGAAAAAAATTCTGCTGGTGGTGTGAAAACTGCGGCGCAAATTGGCTTCTGCTATGGCTTCGGATATTTTCTTGCGGGCATTTATTGGATTTCAATTTCACTTTTAGTTGATGCAGAAAAATTTGCGTGGTTGGTGCCATTCGCATTAACTTTAATTCCAGCGGTGTTAGCCCTTTATTTTGCTGGCTTGGCGGCTTGTTATCATTTTGTAAATAAAAAATTTCCGCACTTTGCTAATTATCAAAAAGTGATTATTTTTTCTTTGCTGTGGTTGGTTTTTGAAATGCTGCGCAGCGTTCTGTTTACTGGCTTCCCGTGGAATTTGCTAGGCTATAGTTTAATGTTTAGCAATAGCACAATGCAAGTGGCAAGTGTGTTTAGTGTGTATGGATTAACTTTGTTGGTGGCATTGTTTTGTCTTACTCCGGCGCTGTTTTTCAAGAATATCTCCATTGCTGGCGCTGCTAGGGGAGATAAAATTTTTGCGACATTGTTAATAATTTTATTTGCTGGAAATTTTATTTTTGGTTATTATCGCCTGCAAAATAAAATTTTAGTTGAAGACTATACAAGCAAGCTGCGCTTGGTTCAGGGCAATATTAAGCAAGATTTAAAATGGGATCCTGCGCAAAAATATCGTAATTTTTTGAAGCAGTTTAACATTACAAATTCTGCCAATAAAGCCGGAGTGAAATTAGTAATCTGGTCAGAAACGGCGGTGCCTTACATTATTGACGACAATGCAGAATTATTGCGACAATTGCAACTTGCGGTGCCACAAGATGGGGCGCTAATCACTGGCGCTCTAAGGGCGGAATATGATGGAGCTTCGCGAGTTGCGGTAAAAAATGTGTGGAATTCGGTTTTTGCAATTGGGCCCAGCTCAATATTGGCGCACTATGACAAGCATCATTTAGTGCCGTTTGGTGAATATATTCCTTTCGCAAAATATCTGCCATTCATTGAAAAAATTACTGATGGCGCAGTTGGTTTTGGTGAAGGTGAGGGGCCGCAAACCATTATGGCACAAGGCTTTTCTTTTAGTCCATTAGTTTGCTATGAAATTATTTTTCCTAATAAAATTATTGATAAAAATAATCGCCCCAATCTTTTAGTGAATGTTACTAACGATGCTTGGTTTGGCTCTAGCACTGGGCCCTATCAACATTTTGACATGTCAAAAATGCGCGCGGTAGAATATGGCATTTCGTTGGCAAGGGTTGCTAATACTGGCATTACGGGCTATATCAATCCGTTGGGGCAAGAAGTGGCACGAATTAATTTGAATGAAACTGGCTTTATTGATGTAAATTTTATCAATAAACTTGACGAGACAATTTTCTCACGCTTTAATTTCTGGCCTTTGGGCGCTATGATTCTGGCGCTTTTGTTGCTTTTACTAACCAATTTTCATCACAAAAATGCGGGGCATAAAAAAATTCGGCGCGGTTGATTATTTTATTGCCGTCAAGTTAAAAAAATTTCGTACCGAGCAGGGTTATAGTTTGGAAGAGATGGGAGAGCTTGTCGGAGTAAGCTTTCAGCAAGTGCAGAAATATGAAAAACCTGAAACCAGAATTGGTGCGGCAAAATTATTTGAGTTTGCTCATGCGCTAAATCAGCCAGTGTCGGCTTTTTTTGATGGGGTGAAGGTGAAGGGAAAATATTATGATTTTAAAGTGAAGACTGAAAAACGCCGAGTAAAAGAAAGTGAAGAGGCTAACAAAGACTTGCTGCCATTGATTCGGGCGTTTAATATGATTGAAAACAAACAAACCAAAAGGCATATTGTGAATTTGGTTTGTGAAATTGCTGGGCCGTTTTATCGTAAGCGGGTGAAGCATGAATATTCGTAGAATAATTTTGGTTTAATTAATTTTTTTTGACAGATGGATTCTAAATTTTCTCCTCAATCGTCTTTTTTACAAGAGCTGCAAAGCCGCGGATTTATTGCGCAGATGACGCATGCAGATGAATTGGATAAGTTGATGGCGCAAGAAAAAATTGCCGCTTACATTGGTTTTGATTGCACTGCGGAATCTTTGCATGTTGGCAGTTTGATTCAAATTATGATGCTGCGACTGCTACAAAAACATGGGCACAAGCCAATTGCTTTGCTTGGTGGTGGCACGACAAAAATTGGCGACCCAAGTGGCAAAGATGAGTCGCGGCAAATTTTGACTGAAGAAAAAATTGCGCAGAATTTGAGTGGGATAAAAAATACTTTGGCGCAGTTTATTGATTTTGCTGATGATTCTGGTAGCGCGTCAAATAAGGCTGCGGCGCTGATGGTGAATAATGATGATTGGCTGAAAAAATTGAATTATATTGAGTTTTTGCGTGATGTTGGCAAGCATTTTTCGGTGAATAGAATGTTGTCGTTTGATTCGGTGAAGCTTAGGCTAGAGCGCGATCAGCCGCTTTCGTTTTTGGAATTTAACTACATGATTTTGCAGGCTTATGATTTTTATGAGCTGAATAAGCAACATGGTTGCCGCCTACAGATTGGCGGCTCGGACCAGTGGGGGAATATTGTGAATGGGGTAGAGTTGACGCGGAGAATTGCTGCATCAGATTCTTTTATGCCATCTGTTTTGCAAGGATTTTCAAGTTTTGAGGATAGGTTGGCGGCAAGAGCTGTCTTCGGCCTCACATCGCCACTTCTCACCACCGCCGATGGCAAAAAAATGGGCAAAACCGCTGACGGCGCGGTCTGGCTCAGCTCTAAGCTTCTCAGTCCATTCGACTATTTCCAATATTTCCGCAACACCCATGACGGTGATGTTGTAAAATTCCTCAAACTATTCACCGATCTTTCGCTTGCAGAAATTTCTGAACTTGAAAAACTCAAAGACCAAGAAATCAACCGCGCCAAAGAAATCCTCGCTTTCGAAACCACAAAAGTTTGCCACGGCGAAAAATCCGCGCAAGAAGCTTTGCAAAAAGCCCGCGAAATTTTCATCTCAAAAAATTCCACCGCTTACGAAGAAAAAGAAATTGCAATTGGCGAGGGAAAAAAACTCATTGAAATTATCAAAGAAATTGGCGCCGTAGAATCAAACGCCGAAGCTAAGAGATTAATTGAAGGCAGGGGTGTTAAAATCAATGACCAAGCGGTCGCAGACATTGGTCATTTTATCAAAGATGCGCAAGAATTTAATTTGTCAGTGGGGAAGAAAAAGTTTTTTAGAATTATCGCAAAATAATTTTTCACATCTCAAGAAAGAAAAAACCCTTGCCCGATATATTTCGAACCGAGTTCGGCCAGCCGCTGTCTGAGGGGCGAAGTATATCGGGCAAGGGTTTTTTCGAGGACAAGATTTAAAGTTTTAGCTTTATTATTTAGGCGAATCAATCGTAGCCACAGCGCCATCCTTCTGCTTTGCAATATCAACACCAGCCGCCGCACTAGTTTTTGGCAGCTCAACTTCCTTTTGTTCAGAAGTGGGAATTTTCTGCTCAGAATTGCGCAAATCAAGCACTGGTTTTGCCGCCGTTGCTGGCGTCGCAGAATCTTTGTCGCCATCATTGCCAACGCTTGATTTTACTGGTGCCACAACTTTTTTTTCATCATCTTCCATAATCACCGCAATATTCAATTTATCTTTAAAATAATCGCCAATTGGTTCAAGAAAAACCCCGCATTGATTGCCATACCAGTTAATTAGCTTAATTTTATTGTTTTGAGTTTCGACGGTCAAATTACAATAAAGTGTTGTGCTGCCACCACCAAACAGCGTGCTAACGCCTACAGAGCGGCTGTTCTGCCACAAATAATATTTATATTTATCAATTACAATTGAATTATTTGGCGCACCAATTGCATGAATCATGTTAATAACATGAACATTCTGCGCCCCTTCTACTGTAGTGCTACCAGTAATAAATTTGGTTACGCCGTTACTTTTTTCATGACTGCCTCCAGAAAAAGTGCAAGAGGTAATGCCTAGAGCCAGTAAGGTTGTTAGTAGAATGTATTTGAAATTAATGCGCATAAAATGTTGAATTTTTAAACTAGAAAGTTAGATTTTCATAACCAAAAAGTTAAATTTTTAAACTAGAAATTGCCTTTTTATAATCGCCGCTGCCAAAAATGTAAGAGCCAGAAACTAGAACATTGGCCCCAGCTGCAACCACTTGGCGCGCTGTTTCAGGGTTAATTCCGCCATCAACTTCTAAGTCAATTTTGCGGCCACTTTTTAAAATTTTCTCACGAATTTTTTCAATTTTAGAAAGTTGTGATGACAAAAACTTTTGCCCACCAAAGCCCGGATTTACTGTCATGACAAGAATTAGATCAACTTTATCCATCACATAATCTAAAACATTTTCAGAAGTTGAAGGCACCAAAGAAACGCCAGCTTTTTTGCCAAAAGATTTTATTAACGATAGGCTGCGATCAAGGTGGGTTGTGGCTTCAGAGTGTATTGTAATAATATCTGCACCAGCATCAGCAAAGTTTTTAACATGATTATCGGGGTTATTAATCATTAAATGCACATCAAAAGGCAAGTTAGACGAGCCTCGCAGCGCTTTCACCACTTCATTGCCAATGGTAATATTTGGCACAAATGAACCGTCCATCACATCAATATGAATATAGTCTGCACCTGCGCCAGTAATGGCTTGAAGCTCGTCTCCAAGCTTAGCAAAATTGGCCGAAAGAATTGAAGGAGAAATTTTAAT
>CANGNU010000082.1 GCA_947455365.1 Rickettsiales bacterium
AAAAATTTGATTTTACTGGAAAATCTGGCCAAACGCATTTGGTGCAAGATGTTGTGGTTGTAGGTGTTGGTGAAGAAAAAAAATTAAGCGAAACTGCTTTACAAAAAGTTGCGGCAAAAACTGTGTCTTACCTAAATGCCTCTAAAATAAAGGATGCAACGCTGTTCTTTGGTTTTGAAATTAACGAAAAAGGCGCAGTAAAAGCGCATAAAAAAGATGCGAAAAATCAATGCAACTTAGCGTTTGGCGGGCTTCTACAAAGTTATCGCTTCAACAAATATTTTGAAAAAAGAGCTAAAGACAAAGAGTTGAAGATTCAGTCTTTAACCATTGCCTGTGCCGATGCAGCCGCAGTTAAAAAAGAATTTTCTGAATATGAAATTCTTGCAAAAAATATTTTCTTCGTGCGCGATTTAGTCTCTGAGCCCTGCAATATTCTGCATCCAGAAAGCTATGCCGAAATTTGCAAAACGCTAAAAAAAGACGGGTTAGAAGTTGAAGTATTGAATGAAGCTGCAATGAAAAAGCTGGGAATGGGCGCGCTTCTAGGTGTGGGGCAGGGTAGTGAAAAAGAATCGCAACTAGTGGTACTAAAATGGAGCGGCGCTAAAAATGCTAAGGAGCAGCCAATTGCCTTTGTCGGCAAGGGCGTAACTTTTGACACTGGTGGAATTTCTATTAAGCCCGCCAATAATATGGAAGACATGAAAACTGATATGGCTGGCTCGGCTGTAGTGGTTGGCCTACTTCGTAATTTGGCGCAACGCAAAGCAAAAGTGAATGCGGTGGGTGTTATTGGCTTGGTTGAAAACATGCCTTCAGGCACGGCACAGCGCCCCGGAGATGTGGTTCGTTCAATGTCAGGACAAACTATTGAAATTATCAATACCGACGCCGAGGGCCGTCTGGTGCTGTCTGACGCGCTTCACTACACTAACACAAAATTCAAGCCAAAATTTATCATCGACCTTGCAACCCTTACTGGCGCTATTGTCGTGGCACTTGCTGATGTTTACGCTGGATTATTTTCTAACGACGATAATTTATCGCAGCAAATTGAAAAAGCCGGAAAAGCTACAGGCGAGCAAGTTTGGAGACTTCCTCTTGGTGAAGAATATGATGAAATGATTAACTCTGACATTGCTGATATGAGAAATACTGGCGCAGGAAGAGGGGCGGGCAGCACTACAGCAGCGCAGTTTCTCAAGCGTTTCGTTGGTGAAACAAAATGGGCGCATCTAGACATTGCTGGTGTTGCGTGGAAAGGTAAGGGCGACCCGCTAGCAGTGAAAGGCGCGACAGGTTATGGCCTGCGCTTGCTTAATCAATTAGTAAAAGACCATTACGAAAAATAATTTTTTGCGATGATTAAATTTGTCGCAAAAAATAAATTGCAAAAGCGTGAAATATTTCCTTGACTTTCAACAAATAAAGCTATGAAATACCGCGCTCTTTGCAAAGGTTGATTCGTCAATTTCAACTTAAGAGCACGTAGCTCAGTCGGTAGAGCACCTGACTTTTAATCAGGTTGTCGCTGGTTCGATTCCAGCCGTGCTCACCACCTTTCTGGTGGTGATTCACTCTTCTCAATATTATATTTACAACAAAAAGAAACTTGTTTAAGTTATCTGCTTAAATATTTGCCCAGAAGCTTTATTTGGCGCGCTTTTACAAGATTTTCTTTTTTAAAAAAGTTTATAATAATGACAAAAAATCGTATCGCAATTATCATTCCAGCCCGCATGGCGTCTACTCGCTTGCCTAACAAGCCCTTGGCCGATATTTTAGGAAAATCAATGATTCAACGCGTTTATGAAAAGGCCCTGCAAGCAGAACTGGGGCCAGTTTACATTGCTTGCGATGGCGCAGAAATGGCGGCAAAAATTAGTGCTTTTGGTGGTCAATTTATTATTACTGACCCAAATCTTCCATCGGGTACAGATAGAATTTACGCGGCTTCGCAGGTTATTACAGAAAAATTTGATGTTATTGTAAATTTGCAAGGTGATCTTCCTAACATTAATCCACAAGTCATTCGCGCCGCTGCTGACGCGGCTTTACAGCATGAATGTGATATTGCAACTGTGGCTTCAAAAATTAAAAATCGCAGCGAAATTACCAATCCTAATGTAGTAAAAATTGCTGTAGCTTTTGATGAAAATAATTGCGGCGAAGCGCTCTACTTCTCGCGCGCGGCCATTCCTTATAGCAAAGAAAATGCTGGCGATTACTTTCATCACATTGGCATTTACGCCTACAAAACAGCGGCTTTACAGCGTTTTGTTGCATTAAAACCTTCAACATTAGAACAGCGCGAAAGCTTGGAACAGCTACGGGCGCTTGAAAATGGCATGAAAATTATTGTAAAATTAGTTGACGCACACCCGCTTTCGGTTGATACTGTAGAAGATTTAGAAATTGTAAGGGCGGAAATTGCCAAAAATTGAGTAAATATTCAATCCAATTATTGAATTTTTATAAATTTATTCACGGGTTTTTTAAATTTTTTTAATGATAAAAAAAGTAAAATCACAGAAAAAAACAATTGGCTGGAAGGAGTGGTTTACCCTTGACTGCCTTGCCTTGCCAGCAATTAAGGGTAAGATTGATACTGGCGCAAAAACTTCTTCTTTGCACGCATTTAATATTGAAAGTTTTTATATTGAAGATGTTGAATATGTGCGCTTCGAAATTCATCCTTTACAAAAAAATAAAAAGCTGGTACGGCCTTGTGTAGCGCGGGTTGTTGACCGTCGCATGGTGTCCGATTCTGGTGGAAAAAAAGAGAAGCGCTTTGTGATAAAATCTGATTTACAAATTGGTGATAAAAAAGCGCGCATTGAAATTACCTTGGCAAATCGCGATAGCATGGCCTTTAAAATGCTTTTGGGTCGTGAGGCAATAAAACAGTTGAATATGTTGGTGGATATCTCTAAATCATTTGTTATGGGCAAGAAAAAACGCCTGAATATTCTAAAATTATATCGTGAAACCAAAATACCAAAGGTTCATTTGTAAAAAATTATATTAAAATTTAGAGAAAATTCTTCCTCACAAATTAAACCCAAGTCAAAATTTATTTTATGAAAATTATTTTATTAGCGTCAAATCCAAAACTTTATTCTAACCAACGGATTGTTGAGGCAGCGCAAAAACGCGGCCATCAAATTCAATTTATTAATGTTGGAGAATGTTACATAAAAGTTGCAACTCTTGCATCAGAAATTTTTTGCGATGATGGCAAAATTGAAGGCGTCGATTGTGTAATTCCGCGCATCAAGCCCTCTATGACATTTTATGCTTCAGCGGTAATTCGTCAATTTGAAACAATCGGCACCTACTGCCTCAACACTTCAGATGCCATTACAAAATCGCGCGATAAATTATGCACGCTACAAATTTTGGCGCAACATGGCTTGGGCGTGCCTGTAACAAGCTTCGCCAACTCTTCTTACGAAACCAAAGATATTATTAAATTGGTTGGAAGCGCGCCATTAGTGATTAAATTGCTTGAAGGAACTAAAGGTGTTGGCGTGGTTTTAGCTGAAACCAACAAGGCTGCCGAAAGTGTAATTAACGCCTTCCGCAGCTTGAAGGCTGATATTCTAGCGCAGCAATATATTAAAGAATCGAAAGGGCTTGATATTCGCTGTTTTGTCATTGGTGATGAAGTTGTGGCCTCAATGCAGCGCGAAGCACAAGAGGGTGAATTTCGCGCTAATATTCATCTTGGTGCAAAAGCGCGTGCCGTTGAAATTACCGATGAAGAGCGCAAAATGGCCATTGACGCCGCGCGAATTATGGGCTTAGTCGTTGCAGGTGTTGACATGGTTCGCTCTACTACTGGGCCAAAAATTCTTGAAGTAAATTCATCACCGGGCCTTGAGGGCATTGAAGGTGCCACTGGTGTTGATGTTGCTGCAAAGATGATTGAATTTCTTGAGAAAAAAATAATTTCGTAAAAAATTTATCAATTTTATAAAAAAATAATCTCCGCTAAAATGAAAAAAATTGATATTGATAAGCTATTTCCGCGCAACGGCCAGCAGAACTGCGAATTTATTTTGGGGGCGCATAATGGGTCGCAATTTCCTGATACCCATTTTCCAGAATTTGCTTTTATTGGGGCGTCGAATGTTGGTAAATCTAGTTTGGTCAATGCTCTTACTTCGCAAAAAGTGGCAATTGTTTCAAATACTCCGGGAAGAACGCGTCAGGTGAATTTTTTTCTATTGGCTGAAAGCCTTATGGTTGTAGATATGCCCGGCTATGGTTTTGCTAAAGCCAAAGGAAAACATATTGCTAATTGGCAAAAAGCCAGCTTTGAATATTTTGCTAAACGCCAACAATTAAAGCGAGTTTTTTTACTGCTTGACCCTGTGAAAGGCTTGAAGGCGGGCGATTTGGAAATTATCAATATTTTCAACGGAATTGGTGTAAATTTTCAAATTGTCTTCACAAAAATTGATAAATTGAAAAAAGCAGAAATTGATGCAACTGAAAAACAGGTGCGTGAAGCAGGTAAAATGTGGGCCGCCATGCATCCAGATTTTATTTTCACTTCTAGCAAACGCAATGAAGGCTTAGAAGATATTAAGCGCGCCATTGTTGAAATTATGTCGCATTTATAGTATGAAAATATTATTAACGATAATTTTAGTAAGTATAATAATAGTTGTAGCAGTTTTTTTACTAAACGCTGCAAGCTTTGATGGAGTAGGGCGAAACCTAGAAAAGAAGCCAGAAAAAAATAATGAAAAAACTTAACAAATGACCAAACAAAAAAATATTGAACGCGAAAAAATTCTTCCTCACGAATTAACGCCAAAACAAATTGTTGAAGAGTTGAATCGCTATATTATTGGCCAAAAAGATGCAAAAAAAGCGGTAGCCATTGCCTTGCGCAACCGTTATCGCCGTAAGCTTGTTGCTAGTCCGCTGCGCGAAGATATTGTGCCGAAAAATATTTTATGCATTGGGCCAACTGGCGTTGGCAAAACTGAAATTGCGCGCCGATTAGCCAAACTTGCCAACGCTCCATTCATTAAAGTTGAAGCGACAAAATTTACCGAAGTTGGCTATGTTGGGCGCGATGTAGAATCAATTATCCGCGACCTTCTTGAAGTTTCAGTTAAAGAAATTAAAACGCGCCAGAAAAAAGATGTTGAAGAAAAAGCGCGTGCTCAC
>CANGNU010000083.1 GCA_947455365.1 Rickettsiales bacterium
ATAGCAAATCAACTTGAGCCTTGAGAATAGCGGTTAGAAGCTCATTTGGAGTTAATTCATCTTGCTCAATTCCTAACGAAGCTTTTACTTCCGCAGAAATTTTGAGAGATTTTGCGCTGCGTTCAAAAATGCCACCGCCCTTAGAGATTAAAGACTTGTCATAATCCATCCAAGTTGATCTTGGCAAATTAAACATTCGCTGCCGCTCTACAAAAGACTTGGCAGCGTTTGGCGTTGGGTCAAGAAAAATGTGCATATGGTTGAAAGCCGCTACCAGCTTGATGTGCGGCGATAATAACATGCCGTTACCAAATACATCACCAGCTAAATCGCCAATGCCAGCGCAGGTAAAATCTTGCGCTTGGGTGTCAATTCCCATTTCGCGAAAGTGGCGTTTAACCGAAATCCACGCGCCTTTGGCGGTAATTCCCATTTTTTTATGGTCATAGCCTACAGAGCCGCCAGAAGCGAAGGCATCGCCAAGCCAAAAATTATATTCGGCAGAAATTGAGTTGGCAATGTCAGAAAAAGTTGCGGTGCCTTTGTCGGCAGCAACCACCAGATAAGGGTCGGCGGCATCATACATAACCACATTTTGTGGATGAACAACTTTGCCGTCAATAACATTGTCAGTTACATCAAGCAGGCCGCGCAAGAATGTTTTGTAGCATTCAATGCCTTCTTGCAAAAATTCTTCACGAGATAATTTGCTAACATCTTTTTTAACAACGAAGCCGCCCTTAGAGCCAACTGGAACGATAACTGCATTTTTAGTCATTTGTGCCTTCATCAAGCCAAGAACTTCTGTTCTAAAATCTTCGTGGCGATCAGACCAACGAAGCCCGCCGCGCGCTACTCTGCCGCCGCGCAAATGCACGCCTTCAACATAATTTGAGTAAACAAAAATTTCGGCGTGAGGTAGTGGCAAAGGCAATTCAGGAACTTTTTTGCAATCAAATTTGAATGACAAATAACCTTTGAAAAGCCCAGCTGGCGTGGTTTGGTAATAATTGGTGCGTAAAGTTGCATTGACTAAAGCAAAGAATTTTTTAATGGCTAAATCATGCGAAGCATCAGTAACTTTATTTAACGCATGTTTAATTTTTTCAGAGATTTCTTCAATTTTTTTAGTACGGTCTGCAGCCTTTGTTTTCAAGCTTGCATCAAATTTTGCTTCAAATAATTCAGCCAATAATTGTGTGATGCTGCTATTTTTTACAAGAATATTTGCAACATATTCTTGATCGTGACGAAAGCCAGCTTGATAGATATATTTTGCGTAAGCACGAATTGCGTAAATTTGCTTCCAATTTAAGCCAGCCGAAACCAGTAGGCGATTGAGCGAGCCAACACTTAAAACACCAGCCCAAATTAGCGAAATTGCTTCTTCAAAATTAGCTTTAATTTGCTCGCTAAATTCGGCGCCAGATTTGCTTAAATTAAGGCGGAAATAATGAATCCAAACTTTTTTGGCAGCATCAACAACATAAGTATGTTCATGAATAACATTGAAGCCAAAGCTTTCTAAGATTGGCATTACGACAGACAAAATTAATTCGCGCTCTGGAGAATAAATTTTTAGCTCGGTAATTTCTTTTTCGCTAGATGAAGAATTGTATAAATTGAATAAGATTGAATTTTTTTCAAGCGCTTCTTCAACCCTTGCAATGTCAATAGCGGCACGCCTTGCGTCAAAGCGATTGGTATAGCTAACCGAGAAAGAATTTTTATATTTGCTAAAAATTTCATTCAATTTTTCATCACCAAATTTGGCGATAATTTCAGTTTTTAAACCATCAGACCATAATTCAGTCATTTTGCAAATTTCGCGTTCAAGCTTAGACTCATCTAGCTTGGCAATGCCATTATCAGTGCGAATAATTACATGAAGTCGAGTTAAATTTGATTCAGTAATTTGCACGAAAGTATCGGCAATTGCGCCGTTATATTGTGTTGACAAATAGTCGCGAATTTTTTCGCGCAAGTCAGAGTTGCTACGCTCGCGCGGCACGAATACCAAGCAACTAACGAAGCGATTAAATTTGTCATTACGCGCAAAAAAACGCACTTGATTGCGACCGCAAATGGCAACAATTCCGGTGCTAATGCGTAGCAAATCTTTTTCACTAATTTGAAATAATTCATCGCGCGGATAGCTTTCAATTACCGAGATTAAATCTTTGTAATTATGGCTTCCTTTTACAAATTCAGAGGCTTCGATAACATTAGTAATTTTGTTTCTTATCAAAGGAATTTGCGACGGACTTTCGTAATAAGCCGAAGAAGTAAATAATCCAATAATGCGATATTCACCTACAACCTCGCCGCTTGCCGAGAATTTTTGCACACGAATTCTTTCAGCATTTGTGCTGCGATGAATTTGTGATTTATAGCGTGATTTTAAAATTTCTACCACAAATGGATTATTGATAGAATCAGCAATTTCTAGGCTTGATGAGTTAACTACATTTGGCTGAAATTCAGAATATTTTGCACGAAAAACACCAAGCGCAGAATTTTCAACACCTTCTAAAATGTTTTCACCTTGCTTATTTTTTTTGATATTAAATTCTTTAAAACCCAAGAAAATAAAGCTTCCATCAGCTATCCAAGAAATAAAATCTTTACTTTCAGAAACTTCTTGTGCTGCTTTTTTAATATTAATTTGTTTTTGTAAAGCACGAGTTTTATCAACCATTTTGCGCCAATCTTCAACAACAATTTTTATTGTTTCAAGCAGCTTTGAAATGCCGTCTTTAATGGCTTCAGTGTCTTGCGTAGAAAGTTTTCCTAAGTGAAATTGAATGATGGATTCTTGTTTTCCTGCGGCAGAAAAAGATTGTAATTCGCCAGATTTATCGCGGCTTGGCGCATAAAGTGGGTGGATAATATTTTTTACTTCAACGCCAAATTTATCAATTTGCGCAGCAATTGAATCAACCAAAAACGGCATGTCATCATTAGCAATTTCTAAAATTGAATAACCGTTTTTTGCTTTGTTAATTCTAATTTTAAATTGCTCTGGTTTTTTATTTTTAAAAAATTCAAAGCTAAGTAGAGCATTTTCATAAAGCTCTTCAACGCTGTAGGCTGTAAAATCGCGCTCTTCATTTTGTAAATAAAAAGTTTCGACAAATTCTAAAAAAGTTTTCGATTGTTTTTTGGTGCGAGAGAAATCAACAATTTTTTTGATTAATTTTTGCATGTTTTTTTATAAAAGATATTTGAAAAATTTTGACTAAAAAATTTGTGTTAAAAATTAAAATTTTTACAAAATTAATTATTTTTTCACCAGAATAGCAATCATCTGCATGCCCTCAAGGCGCGGGTTAGATTCTGGCTTGGCGAATTCTTCAGTTTGAAGCAGAACATCGGCCATCATCTTTTTTGCTAAGTCTAAGTGAGTAATTTCGCGGCCCTTCATGCGAACTGCTACTTTAACTTTATCGCCCTGCTCAACAAATTTTGCAATATGTTTAATTTTGACATCAAAGTCGTTCTTGCCAATGTTGATTGACATCTTGATTTCTTTGGTCTCAACCACTTTTTGTTTTTTGCGCGCGTCAGAAGCTTTTTTTTGTAATTCATAGCGCATTTTGCCAAAATTACTAATTTTGCAAACTGGCGGTTCAGCGTTAGGAGAGACTTCAATAAGGTCAAGGCCTGCATCTAAGGCAATTTTTATGCCCTCAGCAACTGGCAAAACACCAAGCATTTTTCCTTCGTGGTCAATAATTCTAACTTCAGGTGCTTTGATTTGATCGTTGATACGAAAGGCTTTGCCGCCAATATTTTGGCTATTGTCTTTTTTTTGCCAAGGATTGCTTGGCGCGCTGTTTTGTGATTGCACGAATTAATTTAAGTTGTTGATATTAGCGCGAGTAAGTCGCGTTAAAGGAGGATTAAAATTTAACCAACCATAAAAATAGTGAAATTTAATAACACTACAAAAAACAGATTATCGCCTTGATTCTTGATAATCAAGTGCCATCAGCTCTATTTACACGCTATTTTTTGTAACTTGCAAAGCTAGCTGGTAAACTTCTTTTTTATGCAAACCATAAAGTTGCGATAAATTCTGCGAAAGCTCTTTAATGCTAAGCCCAGAAGCAAAAGCATTTTTAATTTCTTGCTGCAATTCTGCTTCGCTTAAAATTTTATCGTTACGATGAGCCTTTTCTAAAATTACAACAAATTCGCCGCGCAGTTTATCGGGGTTTTGCGTAAAGAAACTCTGCAAGTTTTGTAATTCGTCATTAATAATTTCTTCATGAATTTTGGTCAGCTCGCGCGCCATTGCTACGCGACGATTGCCAAAAACTAGCAGTAAGTCTTGCAGAAATTCTTCAATGCGATGCGCCGATTCAAAAAATACTAGCGTAAAATTTTTAGGAAGCTCTTTTAGCTCGTTCTGGCGTTGAATTTGTGGGCTTGAAAGGAATCCAACAAAAAGAAAGTTATCGCAAGCAATGCCGCTAGCCGATAAGGCTGTAGTAACGGAAGATGCCCCCGGTAAAGGAATAATTTTAACATTGCGTTCCCGCAGAAACTGAATTAATTTATGTCCCGGATCAGAAATTAAAGGCGTACCAGCGTCGCTTACTAACGCTACGCGCTGTTGGTTTTGTAACAAATTCATAATTTTTTGACGGTCTTTTTCGTCAGAATTATCATTATATGTTAATAGCTTTTTATTTTTGATCTCATATTTTTCTAAGAGTCGCGCCGTAATTCTTGTATCTTCACAAATAATTGCGTCGCATTGTTTTAAGGTTTCCAAGGCGCGCAAAGTTATGTCTTGGAGGTTTCCAATTGGAGTTGCAACAACATAAAATTCAGACATGAGAAATTTTTTAATTATTATTTTTGCCGCGTTTTCCCTTTCAGCTTGCGAAGCTTTAGACCCATTTTCACAACGCAGAGCGGCGCCAATTATAACGCCAGAACAAAAAGCTGCAATAGAACAACGAGAAGTAAAATCTTCCGAAGAAGTGCTTAATAACGCCGCAACCATTTATGGACGCAACTTAGAAACCCTTAAAGCTAACAAGAAAAAAGTTAAAGTTGGCTTATTTTTTCCTTTTTCAGGAAAAAATCGTGAATTAGGCTGGAGCCTTTATAACTCTGCCG
>CANGNU010000084.1 GCA_947455365.1 Rickettsiales bacterium
CTCAAATTTTTCTGATGAACAATATCTGGCGGCCATTGATGACATTAAAAACATGATTGCTTGCGGTGATTTTTATCAAGCAAATTTAACCAGAAAATTTTTTGGCAACATTAATATTTCTTCACAACAAGATTATTTTCAACTCTTTACCAAACTAAGCGCAGCAAGCCCCGCCAACTATTCTAGTTTTATAAAATTTAACGAAACTTTTATCATTTCTTCTAGCCCAGAATTATTTTTTACCATCAAAAATGACCAAATAATTTCACGCCCTATTAAAGGCACAGCGCCGCGTGGCAGTAGCGTGCAAGAAGATGAGAAAAACAAAAATTATCTACAAAATAGCGACAAAGAAAAAGCAGAAAATTTAATGATTGTCGATTTAGTAAGGAACGATCTAGCCAGAATTTGCAAGGCTGGAAGCGTGATGGTAAAAAATTTATTTCACATCACAACTTACAAAAATTTACACCACATGTCATCAGAAATTATTGGTGAAATTGCAGATAATAAAAATGCTATAGACGCTTTCAAATGCTGCTTTCCCGCCGGCTCTATGACTGGTGCACCAAAAATAAAAGCGATGGAAATTATTGCCAAAAAAGAAAAAATAAATCGCGGAGTCTATAGCGGCGCAATTGGCTATTTTACTAGCACTGAAGCCAATTTCTCAGTAGTAATTCGCACTATAATTGCTCAAAAAAATAAAGTAGAATTTCAAGTTGGTGGCGCCATTACGCATGACTCTAACCCTAGAGCCGAGCTGAACGAAACCAAAGTTAAAGCCAATGCAATTATGCAAGTTTTAAATTTAGATTCCGCTTTTGCGAAAGTGAAATTATAACAACGGTAAAGAAAAAACGCTAAAGAACTGCCCGCAAAGACCTTAATTTTTGAATGGTTTTTTAAAGATTTGAAAAAACGGGGCTTTAAGTTTCTTGGCCCCATCACCTGTTATGACCATATGCAAGCAGCAGGCGTGGTTAATGACCATATTGTATCTGCTCTCGCCATAGTGAAATCAGGGCCCCGCAATATTGCTAAAATTAAATTATTTTTCCCTATGGACATTTAATTTTTTCCGACAAAACTATTCACCCTATTACAACATATAGTGTGTATTTAACAAAATGCATACTAAATATAGTTTGAAATGGCGATGGTGGCGCAGTTGACAAAGATGAAAGCGCTAAAAAATTTATTAATATTTTAATTTATGACTAAAAAAACTTCGGGTAAAAAACCAACAGCAGCAAAGGGCGCAGAATCAACGCCAGAGCTATTTTCTACTAACAATGTAGTTCCTTTGCGCAAGGCAAAAAAAGAAAAGAAAGGTGCAATTGCCATTAAAACTAACGCTAGCAAAGATGATCGCTTAAGCAATTTCGGTAAAGCGGTATTGAAAGACCGTTACTTAATGCCCGGTGAATCATACCAAGATTTATTCGCGCGCGTTGCCTGCTATTACGCCGATGACCAAGCCCACGCCTCAAGAATTTATGATTACATTTCAAACTTATGGTTCATGCCAGCAACGCCGGTGCTTAGCAATGGCGGCACTGAACGCGGTTTGCCAATTTCTTGTTTCTTAAATGAAGCCGATGATTCTTTAATGGGAATTGTCAATTTGTGGAATGAAAATGTCTGGCTGGCTTCGCATGGCGGCGGCATTGGCAGCTTTTGGGGCAATTTGCGCTCAATTGGTGAGCCAGTGAAAGGCAATGGCAAAACTTCTGGAATTGTGCCCTTCATTAAAGTGATGGATTCACAAACTTTGGCAATTTCGCAAGGCAGCTTGCGGCGTGGCTCGGCAGCAGTTTATTTGCCAATTGATCACCCAGAAATTGAAGAATTTATCGATGTGCGACGCCCCAATGGTGGCGATCCTAACCGTCGCTCACTTAACTTGCACCATGGGGTTGTAGTGACTGACGCCTTCATGCGCGCCGTTGAAAAAGACGAAGATTTTCCGCTAAAAAGCCCTTACACTGGCAAAACCCTTCTCAGCGTAAAGGCCCGCGCCTTGTGGATTAAGCTTCTAACCACTCGCGTTGAAACCGGAGAACCTTACATTTTATTTATCGATGCCGTCAACAAAGCTACCCCCAAGCACCACCAGAAGCTTGGCCTTAAAGTTAAAACTTCAAATTTGTGCAGCGAAATTACTCTGCCAACCGGAATTGACCATCTGGGAAATGACCGTACAGCCGTGTGCTGCCTATCTTCGCTCAATTTAGAATATTACGATGAGTGGAAAGATAACACGCAAATGGTTGAAGATGTAATGCGCTTCCTTGATAATGTCTTGCAAGATTTTATTGAAAAAGCGCCACCGGAAATGAAAAAAGCTACATATTCTGCAATGCGCGAACGCAGTGTGGGCCTTGGCGTAATGGGCTTTCACTCTTTCTTGCAAAGCAAAAATGTGCCAATGGAATCAGCCATGGCGAAAGTGTGGAATAAAAAAATCTTCCAGCAAATTAAACAGCAAGTTGATGAAGCTTCGGTAAAATTAGCTCATGAGCGCGGCGCCTGTCCAGATGCCGCCGACGCTGGTGTCATGGAACGCTTCTCTAACAAAATGGCCATTGCCCCAACTGCATCAATTTCAATTATTGCTGGCAATTCTTCACCGGGAATTGAACCTTTTGCCGCCAATAGTTTTACACAAAAAACTCTTACCGGCTCATTCAATGTGCGCAATAAAAACTTGGTAAAATTGCTGGAACAGCGCGGCAGAAATACTGAAGATATTTGGTCGTCAATTACCACCAATGAAGGCTCGGTGCAGCATCTAGATTTTTTAAATGAGCATGAAAAATTAGTCTTCAAAACTGCGCAAGAAATTGACCAAAGATGGGTTATTGATTTATCTGCCGAACGCCAAGAATATATTTGCCAAGCGCAAAGTTTAAACATTTTCTTACCGGGAAATGTTTCGAAAAAATATTTGCATGAAATTCATTTTAGAGCTTGGCAAAAGGGCTTGAAGAGTCTTTATTATTGCCGCTCAACATCGGTTCAACGCGCAGACAAAGTTTCGCATAAATTGGAAAATGAAGCAATGTTTAAAGCAGTTGAAAATGTTGCAGTTGATGCACCAGTTGCGGAAGAAGCTAGTAAGTATGAGGAATGTTTGGCCTGTCAGTAAGGCTTTATGACTGAGTTATTAAAAATTTTTCAGCATTGATTAATTTCTTGATAATTCTTGCGAGAATTATGAAATTCGCACTTGCATTTTGCAAAGCGATCTTCATAATTCTTGCCTTGCATTTTCTTGGCCCCGTCGTCTAACGGTTAGGACACCACCCTTTCACGGTGGGAATACGGATTCGAATTCCGTCGGGGTCACCATTGCACATCAACATTGCAGAATCATCATCTGCTCGACAATCTACTTCCAATTAAAATATAAAAGCACCGTTCAAGTACATTAATGGCTTATCTTGCTGCATTTTTTTCGCGTCAATAATTCTTCCAATTAAAATATGATGATCGCCCGCTTCAACAATTTGATGGCGCTCACACTCAAAATAACTTAACGAATTTTGAAAGATTGGCACTTGCTTTTCGCTTAATGAATAAGAACCAACTTGCCATTTTTTATCATTAGCAGGCTTGGCAAATTCTTGCGCCAGAGTAAGTTGCGCAGCGCTTAATGTTGAGAGTGAGAAATGTTTTGCTTGCTTGAATGCAGGTAAATTTGCCGAGTCATTGTCGATAGAAAAAAGCAACAAAGCTGGGTCTAGCGAGACCGAAGCAAATGAGTTTATTGTCATGCCGTAGAGCTTGCCTTCAAAGCTGGTGGAAGCAATCATGACGCCAGTTGCGAAGGTGCCAAAGCAATCGCGTAGATCTCGTTCGTTCATTTTATTTTAGAGAATTATTAGAGTTTTTAGCGATAAAATTAGCAATAGCATAATGGCGATGCAGCCTAGAACCATCGATGTTGCATAGTGAAAAATGAAGCCAGTTTGTAGGCGACTAATTTTTTGCGACATGCCTTTGCAGAAAGCGGCAGCGCCGTTTGGGCCACCATCAACAACTTTCATATCAATAAAGCGCCAGCAGAAATTGCCAAGTTTTTTAGTTGGCGCAACTAGCAAAGCTTCATAAATTTCATCAAAATACCATTTATTAAGTGATAATTTATATAATGGTTTGAAAGTTTTAGCCAGCATTGCAGGAATATTTGGCTTCGCTAAATAGAAAACATAAGCCAGCGCAATTGCTACAACGCCAACGATTAGCGGTGATATTTTTACCAGCAATGGCGCGTGATGAATTTCTTCTAACAATTCACGATTTTTTTCTAACACAAAAATTGAATTGGCGAAGAAATTATTTTCAACCGAAACAATGTTGAGAAAGTGAGAGCCAAAAAAGCCCGCCAATACTGAGCCCGCAGCTAATATGCCAAGTGGTAATAACATGGTGAATGGCGATTCATGTGCGTGGTCAAAAGTATGTTTGCTGGCGCGAGTTTTGCCGTGAAAAGTTAAGAATAATAAACGCCATGAATAAAAGGCGGTAAGAAAGGCTGCAGTAATGCCAAGGCCGAACGCTAATTTGCCAAAAGGCGTGTGCGACATGAAAGCGGCTTCAAGAATTACATCTTTAGAATAGAAGCCTGCAAATGGCGGGAAGCCAGCAAGGGCAAGGTTGCCAATCCACATCATGGCGTAAGTGAAAGGAATTTTTTTCCAGATTCCGCCCATTTTTTGAATGTCTTGCTCATGATGCATTGCATGAATAACACTGCCTGCGCTTAGGAATAGCAAGGCTTTGAAGAAAGCGTGAGTTGCAAGGTGAAAAATTCCTGCAGAATAAGCTGAAACGCCGCAAGCAAAAAACATATAGCCCAATTGGCTGCAAGTTGAATAAGCGATGATTTTTTTAATGTCATTTTGCGTGATGGCAATAGTGGCGGCGAATATTGCGGTTGTAGCGCCAACAAGCGTAACCATCATTAAAGCAGTTTCAGAATATTCAAAAATTGGTGAGCAGCGGGCAACCAAAAACACACCTGCAGTAACCATTGTAGCGGCGTGGATTAAGGCTGAAACTGGAGTTGGGCCTTCCATTGCATCGGCAAGCCAAACATGCAAACCAATTTGCGCCGA